>JBDHVF010000474.1:0-6549 GCA_039809605.1 Polyangiales bacterium
TTGCGCCGTAGGTCCATCGCGTCCTCGGGGGAGGGCGCGAACCGTACCGCACTACGCGGGCGGGGTCACCCCGAGCGCGCGAAAGATCGCGACGGCCATGCGCTTGCGGCCCGCGGCGCCGGTGTCGACGCCGGGCGCGACGCACGCGGGGCAACCGTCTTCGCACGGGCACGAGAGCACGGCGCCGAAGGCGCGGGCCATGAGCTCGTCGCGGCGTTCGAACGCGCGCTCGGCCAGGCCCACGCCGCCCGCCACGGCGTCGAAGAGAAAGATCGTGGGCGCAGTGCCCGCGCCGGTGCGCTCGTCGCGCGAGGGCGCGGCGTCGTCGGCGCGTCCGCCGAGGGTGGTGTCGAGGTCCTGCGGCGCGCACATGAGCGCGAGGCTCGCCATGGTGCGCAGCGCCCACGCGACGCCGCGCAGCCCGTCGAGCACGCGCGCGCGGCCCGCGGGCGCGCCGAGGTCGTCGGGCAGGGCCATGAGCTCCTCGACCACGTCGTCGTCGAGCACCATCCAGAACGCGCCGGTCTGCATCTCGACGGGCGGGCCCTCGAGCTCGCCGTACCCGAGGTTCTCGTGCGTGTGAAAGCGCACCTTCTTCCAGCCCACGAGGCGCGTCGAGACGTTGACCTCGCCGTAGCCGCAGCCGTCGCCGTCGTCGCCGTGCAGCGACGCCGAGCGCGCGGCCTCGATCACCGCGACCTCGACGCGCGTGAGGGGCTCGGTGAACCAGTCGTGCGGCGAGGGCACCACGAGCGCCTTGCCGAGCGCCTCGTCGACGCGCTCGACGAGGTACGTGCTGCCCTCGTGCTGGTAGACGGCGCCGGGGTGGAGCTGGAGCCTCGCGCTGCGCGCGTCGACCTCGGCGAGCGTGACGTCGCGCGAGGCGTCGACGACGAGCACGGCGTCGCGGCCCACCGAGCGCAGCGAGACCGACTGCGCGGGGTACTCGCCCGCGACCCAGTGCCAGCGCGAGGCGCCGCGGTGCACGAGGCCCTCGGAGGCGAGCAGGTCGAGCGCGTCGCCGACGACCTCGTGGCCCACCGCGCCGAAGCCCTCGCCCACGGCGAAGGGCAGTTCGAACGCCGCGCAGCGCAGGTGCTGGAGGAACACCTCGACGTTGTCGGGGTCGATGCGCGCCTCTTCGACGGGCGTGCCGACGAGGTAGCGGGGCTCGCGCGCGAGGTACTGGTCGACGGGCCCGGCCGAGGGCACGAGCACCGCGAGGCTCGGCGCGCCGCGGCGGCCCGCGCGGCCGAAGCGCTGCCAGGTGCCCGCGAGCGTGCCGGGGTAGCCCGCGCACACGACGGCGTCGAGGTCGCCCACGTCGATGCCGAGCTCGAGCGCGCTCGTGGCGACGACGCAGCGGATGTCGCCCGCGCGCAGCCCCTCCTCGACGCGGCGGCGCGTGCCCGCGAGGTAGCCGCCGCGGTAGGCCTGGATGGCGTCTTCGGGCACGCCCTCGGGCACGAGGCGGTCGCGCAGGTAGCGGAGCATGGTCTCGACGGCGCCGCGCGACTGGCCGAACACGATGGAGGGCACCTCGGCGCGCACGAGGTCCGAGGCCACGCGCACGGCGGTCTTGAGGTAGCTCGGCCTGATGCCCAGCTCGGGGTTGAGCGGGGGCGGGTTGAACACCGCGACGTGGCGCGGCCCCGACGGAGCGCCCGAACGGGTGACGGCCTCGACCTGCGCGCCGGTGAGCCTGCGCGCGTGCGCCTCAGGGTTGCCCACGGTGGCCGACGCGCAGAGAAAGACGGGGTCGGCGCCGTGAAAGCGCGCCACGCGCGCGAGCCGCCGCAGGAGGTTGGCGACGTGCGAGCCGAACACGCCCGTGTAGGCGTGAAGCTCGTCGACGACGACGTAGCGCAGCGAGCCGAGCAGCCTCGCCCACGACGCGTGGTGCGGGAGGATGCCCGCGTGGAGCATGTCGGGGTTGGTGATGACCACCGAGGCGCGCTCGCGCACGGCGCGCCGCGCGTCGGCGGGCGTGTCGCCGTCGTAGGTGGCGACGACGGCGCCGAGGCCCGAGGCGCCGAGCAGCTCGGCGAGCGCGTGCTCCTGATCGCGCGCGAGGGCGCGCGTGGGGAAGAGGTAGAGCGCCCGCGCGCCGGGCTCGAGCGCGAGGCGCTGCGCGACGGGCAGGTGGTAGCAGAGCGACTTGCCCGAGGCGGTGGGCGTGGCGACGACGACGTGGCGGCGCGCGCGCGCGAGTTCGAACGCCCGCGCCTGGTGGGCGTAGAGCCGGTCGACGCCGCGGCGGCGCAGGGCGTCGGCGACGCCCGGCGCGAGGTCGTGGGGGAGCGCGGCGGTCTCACCCGCGCGCGCGGCGACGTGATCGAGGAGCGTGAGGGCGGCGCGCGCCGAGGGGTCGCTCTGCCATTGCCGGAGCACGGCGTCGACGCCCCGCGCGCGCGCCCAGGGGGCCTTGGGCATGAGGGGGTGTCAGGTGTAGCACCGTCGGGGCGCGAGGGGAGGGGGGGCGACGAGGCGCGGCGCTACGGGAACATGAACCCGTACGCCTCGAGGACGGCCTTGCCCTCGCCCTCGCGCATGTACTGGAGGAAGCGGGTCGACGCGTCGCGGCGCGCGCGGTCGCGCGTGCAGGTCACGGCGACCTGCTCGATGGGGCGGTAGAGGTCCGTGGGGATCGCGAGGCTGTCGCCCTCGGTCACGGCCACGCGCGGGACGATGGCCGCCTGCGCGACGCCCCTGCGCAGCTCGTCGAGCGTCTGCCGCGCGCTGTCGGTGAAGACGAGCCGCGGCGAGAGCGCGTCGTAGATGCCGAGGCTGGTGAGCACCTGCACGGTGGCGCGGCCGAAGGAGGTGCGCTCGGGGTGCATGACCGCGACGCGGGCGTAGCGGGGGTCGGTGAGGTTCTGCACGGCGTCGGCGCGCGGCGCGCTCGGCGCGGTGACGACGACGAGCGTGGCGAAGCCCGCGAAGGTGCGCGAGAGGTCCTCGCAGCGGTGGAGCGAGACGAGGCGGCCCACGTGCGCGACGTCGGTGGTGACGAGCACGTCGAAGCGCGAGGCCGCGCCCTCCTGCATCTGGCGCGAGAGCGCCTCGGTGGGGGCGAAGCTGTATGACACGCCGACCGACTCGCTGCGGGTGAACTCCCCTCCGAGCGCTTCGAACGCGGGCGCGAGGTCAGACGACACCGCCACGCGCAGCGTGACCGACGGCTCGCGCCGGCACGCCGCCACGAGCGCGGCGAGCGCCAGGGCGGCCAGGCGGTGCGGGGGCGTGCGTCGGCGGCGCATCGGAGGAGCCCCACCGGAATGCCACGAAACGCGCGCGCGTGGGAGTTCCTTCGTGCGCGAAACGCCCTGAGGGGGTGATGGAAGGCCGCGGGCGCGTCGGGGCCCGAGGTCCGTCGACAGCGCGGTCCGTGTGGTGGTATTTGCGGGCCCATGACGTCAGACCGCTCTTCAAGAGACATCGTGCGAGAGAACCGCGAGTACACCCTCTTCTCGTGGTCGGTGCAGGGAGGCCTCGACCCGATTCACATGACCGGGGGCCGCGGGTCGTGGTTCACCGACGGCGAGGGACGTCGATGGCTCGACTTCAGCGCGCAGCTCATCAACCTCAACGTGGGGCACCAGCACCCGAAGATGCTCGAGGCGATCAAGCGCCAGGTCGACGAGCTGTGCTTCGCGGGCCCGAGCTTCGCCACCGAGCCGCGCGGGCTGCTCGGCAAGAAGCTCGCGGAGGTCACCGGGCTGAAGAAGTCGTTCTTCACGCTCGGGGGCGCCGAGGCCAACGAGAACGCGATGAAGATCGCGCGGCTCGTCACGGGGCGCGACAAGATCATCACGCGCTACCGCTCGTATCACGGGGCCACGATGGGGGCGATGACGGCCTCGGGCGACCCGCGG
Source organism: Polyangiales bacterium (assembly GCA_039809605.1). Classification (GTDB taxonomy): domain Bacteria; phylum Myxococcota_A; class Polyangia; order Polyangiales; genus CAISKJ01. Next base: position 3,876 of record JBDHVF010000474.1, read on the forward strand.
CGCCTGCCCGTGGAGCCCGGCGTGCCCAACGTCGTGCGCGTGTTCGACCCCTACTGTTACCGCTGCCCCTTCGGGCAGAAGGTCGAGAGCTGCCACCGCGAGTGCGTGTCGCACATCGAGGAGATCATCCAGTACGAGGGCCCGAACAACATCGCCGCGATCATGGTCGAGGGCATCACGGGCTCGAACGGGCTGCTCGTCCCGCCCGACGACTACTACCCGAAGCTCCGGGCGCTCTGCGACCGGTACGGCATCCTCCTCATCGACGACGAGGTGATGGCGGGGTTCGGCCGCACGGGCACGTGGCTGGCGACGCAGCACTACGGCATCAAGCCCGACATCGTGACGTGCGCCAAGGGGCTCACGAGCGGGTACATGCCCCTCGGGGCGGTGATCGTCTCCGAGAAGATCGCCGAGTACTTCGAGAAGAACATGCTCTGGGGCGGCCTCACGTACTCGGGCCACCCGGTGTGCTGCGCGGCGGCCGTCGCCAACCTCTCGGTCTACGAAGAGGAGCACATCTTCGAGAACGTGGCCGAGCAGGGCCGCTACCTCGCCGAGCGCCTCGGTGAGATGAAGCAGGCGCACGCCTGCGTGGGCGACGTGCGCTCGATCGGGCTCTTCAGCGTGATCGAGCTCGTGCGCGACAAGGCCACGAAGGAGCCCCTCGCGCCCTTCAACGGCACGTCTCCCGAGATGACGAAGCTCGCCGCGCACCTGAAGTCGAAGCAGCTCTACGCGTTCTCTCGCTTCAACATGCTCTGGGTCTGCCCGCCGCTCGTCATCACGCGCGACGAGCTCGCGCACGGCCTCGACATCATCGACGAGGGCCTCGCCGCGGTCGACGGCCTCCTCACCCTCGCTCGCTGACCGCTCCCGCAACGCCCGCTCCTCATCCCCTCACTCTCAACTCGCGCAGGTGGCACCGGCGCCCACGACGGGGCCGATGTAGGGCCTCGCCTGGCGCGCGTTTCATCACGCCCGGACGCCCACCTGACCATTTTCGTCAGCGGCGGTGACGGAAGTCGTCATGGCCGAGCCGCAGCGCCCCGATGCGAGGGCGCGCGCACAGGCTCATCGCATCGAATCTCACGATGAAACGTGGCCTTTCGAGCGCTTCGAAGGGCTCGCGTCCGGGGTGGCACGCCGACTGCTTTGAGGGTGATCAAGGCACGGAACTCCCGCCCCACAGAGGGCACACGGAGGCCGGGTCGAAGTGGTCTGTTTCCCCTGCAAGGAGAGAAGTCAATGAAGCGTTCGATCAAGCGTCTGATGGCCGGCTTCACCCTCGTCGAGCTCATGATCGTGGTCGTGATCCTCGGCATCCTCGCGGCCGTGGCGATCCCCGCCTTCACCCGCTACGTCAAGCGCTCCAAGACCTCGGAGGCGACGGGCAACATCGCGAAGATCTATCAGGGCCAGACGACCTACTACCAGGCCTCGCTGGAGCGCGGCGCCGCCTCGTTCGTGAACGCCGCGGCCTTCCCGAGCTCGTCGCCCGCCTCGTCGAAGTACGCGGCGAACAACGCCGGGTGGACCGGTGACGCGAACTGGTCGGCCATCGGCTTCTCGCTCGACTCGGGCCACTACTACCAGTACTCGTCGCCCGGCACGACGGGCTCGGCCGGCGGCTCGATCACCACGGGCTTCACGGCGCGCGCGGTGGGCAACCTCGACGGCGACGGCACCAACTCGACCTTCGAGCGCCTCGGCAACCTCGTCGCCGGCGAGATCCAGGGCACCGCGATCACCATCACCGACGAACTCGAGTGATCGCCCTCCGGCGCCCCGAGGCGCTGGCGTGACACACGAGCGGCCCTGCGGCGGAGCAACCGTCGCGGGGCCGTCGTCTTTTCAAGCGTCGCGAATCATACCGTCTGCGATGAGCGTTCAGGCGCTCTTCCCTACGCGCTCTTCACGAGTCCGATGGGGCACGCCACGCCGGTGCCGCCGAGGCCGCAGTAGCCATCGGGGTTCTTGGCGAGATACTGCTGGTGGTAGTCTTCTGCGAAGTAGAACGGAGGGGCGTCGGCGATCTCGGTGGTGATCGCGTCGTGCCCCGAGGTCGTGAGCGCGCGCTGGTAGTCGTCGCGTGAGCGCTCCGCGAGGCGCCGCTGGTCGGGGCTGAAGCAGTAGATCGCGGAGCGGTACTGCGTCCCCACGTCGTTGCCCTGGCGCATGCCCTGGGTCGGATCGTGGCTCTCCCAGAACACCTTGAGCAGCGACTCATAGGAGACCTCGCGCGGGTCGAAGGCGAGCCGCACGACCTCGGCGTGCCCCGTGCCCCCGCTGCAGACCTCATGGTACGTCGGGTTGCGCGTGTGCCCACCCGCGTAGCCGACGCTCGTCACCTTCACGCCAGGCGTCTGCCAGAAGCGCCGCTCGGCGCCCCAGAAGCAGCCCAGGGCGAACATGGCCACCTCGAGCCCCTCGAACGGGGGGAGCACGCTCGTGCCGAGGACCACGTGGCGCGGAGCCACCGTGATCGGCTCGTTCCGGCCAGGGAGGGCCTCCGCGGCCGATGGAACCTTGAGCTTTCGCGAATCGATCCACCTCATGACCGGGGATCGTGCGACCGCGGGCCCAAATGAGCAACGGCTCGATGATGCATCGAGCCGTCTCGCCGGAGCCACCCATGGGATTTGAACCCACGACCTGCGGTTTACGAAACCGC
>JBDHVF010000475.1:0-6549 GCA_039809605.1 Polyangiales bacterium
CGGAGTCCGACGCGGCGCCCGAGCCCGACGACGTCACGCCCGAGCCCGACGCCGACGAGCGCGACGGCGACCTGCGCGCGGTCGACGACGCGTCGCCCGGCTGCGGATGCAGGAGCGCGCCGGGGCTCCCCTCGCCCCGCGGGCGTACGTCTCCCGTGGCCCTGCTCGCGTGCGCGGCCGCCGTCGCCGCCGCGTCTCGCCGCCGTCGCTGAGTCCGGTCGCTAGTCCTCGCGCGCGTCGTCGGACCACGCGAGGGCGTACGAGCGCCAGTGGAGAAAGAGGCTCTGCGCGATCGACATCGCGGGCACCGCGAGCAGCGCGCCCAGGATGCCGAAGAAGTGCTCGCCCGCGAGCAGCGAGAAGACCACCAGCACGGGGTGGATCTTCGCCGCGTCGCCCATGATCTTCGGGTTGAGCAGGTTGGCCTCGAGCTGGTGGATGCCCAGGATCCACAGGAGCACGAACAGCCCCGTGCCGAAGCTCTGCGTGAGCCCGATGGCCACCGCGGGGATCGAGCTCAGGATCGAGCCGAAGATGGGGATCAGCGAGAACACCGAGGCCACGAGCGCGAGCGTGGGCCAGTACTTGAGGCCCGCGATGCCGAAGCCCACGGCGCTGAGCGCGCCGTTCACGATGCAGATGATGAGCTGACCGCGCACCACGCCCTTGAGCCCCTGGTCGAGCCGCGCGAGCAGCGCGTCGAAGCCCGCGCGCGACGAGGGTCGCACGAGGCCGCGAAAGAACCCCAGGATCTGCGCCTCGGTCACGAGCATGTACGCGCTCACCATGAGCGTCATGAAGAAGCCGAAGATGCCCCCGATGACGCCGCCGATGATGCCCCCGCCCACGCGCACGATGTCGCTGAGGTGCCCGGCGCCGAGCGTCTGGAGCTTGCGCGCGACGCTCCCGCGCTCGGCCACGCGCCGCGCGCGCGTGGAGACCACGCGGTAGCGGTTCTCGTCGAGGCGCTCGACCTGCAAGCCGTCGCTCGGGAGCGCCACGCGCCACCCGCCGCGGGGCGCCGCCTCGATGCGCAGCGCGCCCTCGTCGTCGTCGTCGGGCGCCGGCTCCCCGGCGGCGTGGGGCTCCTCGTGGCCCGCGTCGCCGAGCACGCCCTGGAGGCGCCCCGCGAGGCGCTGCACCGCGGGCACCCACACGCGCTCGACGCGGCCGCGGATCTCGGGCGCGGTGTTCACCGCGAAGTCGCGCACCTCGGCGATCACGCGCGGGGTCACGGCCGTCACGCCGAACACGAGCCCCGTGAGCAGGCCGACGTAGATGATCAGCACGGCGCTCCAGCGCGGGAGGCCGCGCCCGCCGACGCGCACGCGCACGAGCGCGCCCACCACGGGGTGCAGCACGTACGCGAGCAGCGCGCCGAGCACGAAGGGCCGCAGGACGTCGCGGAACGCGACCAGCGCCGCGACGACGACGACGGCGCACACCGACGTGAAGACCAGGCGCCTTCGCCGCGCGGCGTCGTCGCCGGGCTTCGGGAAGCGGTCGACCATGGCGCCGTGGTCTGTCACGGAACGCCGCGCGTGGCTACGCCTTCTTCGCGGCGAGCGGGCGGAACAGCGGCTCGAGCCGCGCCCACGTCGCGTCGAGCGCCTCGGGCATGACCTTCACGTCGGCGATCACGGGCATGAAGTTCAGGTCGCCGCGCCACCGCGGCACCACGTGGACGTGCAGGTGCTCGGCGATGCCCGCGCCCGCCGCCGCGCCGAGGTTGAGCCCCACGTTGACCCCCTCGGCGTTCACGGCCTCGCGCAAGACCCCGCACGCGTCGCGCACGAGTTCGAAGAGCGCGGCGTGCTCGGCGGCCGAGAGCTCGCCGAGGTCGCTCACGTGGCGCGTGGGGATCACCATCACGTGCGCCGACGCGAAGGGGTAGCGGTTGAGCATCACGAACGCGTCGGGCCGCTTGCAGAGCACCAGGAGCTCCCGGTACCTCGACGGGTCCTCGGCGGGGTAGCGGCAGAAGATGCAGCCCTTCTCCTTCGGGCCGCGGATGTACTCCATGCGCCACGGGGCCCAGAGCTGGGGGCGTTGCGGTTCGCGCGGCATCGTACGGGCGCGCAACCTATCGCGACGCGCCCCCGACCGGAAGGAGTTTCGCCGCCTCGCTCACCCCTCGCCCGTGAGCACCCGGGCCTTGGCCTTCGCGAGGAGCTGCGTCGCCCAGAAGGGCAGCCGCCGGATCACCTGCTTGCGGGCCTTGTAGAGCGGCGACGACACGTCGGTGATGGGCGCCCCGTCGGGCACGCGGAAGAGCCTCGCGTACTCGGGGAGCCCCGCCGCCGCGCGCTCGTTCAGGAAGAGGAACACGTTGTGCCGGTACCACGGCGCGACCTCGGGGTCGTCGCGCACCAGGGGCCGCACGCAGTCATAGAGCGCGTAGCCCCGCGCCGCGAAGAGGTCGCGCCAGTACTCGTAGGGCCGCTCGTGCACGTGGTTCTCGCCGCCCTGCCCCGGCGGCGCGGCGGAGAAGAGCACCGCGTCGGCGTGGGACGTGAGGTCGTCGACGAAGCCCGAGGCGCGCGAGGCGGGCAGGTGCTCGGCCACCTCGAGGCTCTGCGCGAGGTCGAAGCGGCGCCCGAGGGAGAAGGGCTTCGAAAGGTCGTGGGCAGTGAAGCGCGCCGGGTCGACGAGCATGCGCGCGCGGTCGACGTAGTCGCCGTCGAGGCCCGCGAAGTCGGTCACGCCCGACTCGTGCCACACGCTGAGCCACGCGCCCTGCGCGCAGCCCGCGTCGAGCACGCTGTTCACCGGGAGGATCTTGCGCACCACGGCGACGACCTTGCGGGCCGAGGCGAGGGAGACCCGGGTGGTGTGGTCGAAGAAGGAGCTGTCGTAGGCGTACGAGGCGGTCGACACGGGGGATGACCTCATGGGGATCGGGGATGGGGTCTCTCGATGGGCCGCGGAGCCTAGCAGAAGCGGCGCGCCGAACGCGCAGGTTCGCTTTGACATTCCCCTCGAATGAGACTACCAGACCGGGTCTCGCTCCGGGTTCCGCCGAGCGGGGTCTCGGCCTCTCCCAACGCGACAGCCTGACAGGGAAACACCAAATGGCACCCACCACCTCGCGATGGTCGCGAGCGGTGCGCGGCGCCTCCCTCTGAAACCAGGGCCACGCGAGGAGACTCCCACTACACGACCCCGCGAAGGCGACGATGCCGGGGACTTCTTCGAAAGGCAGGTCTCAGAACAAACGCATGGCGAATACGACTCAGGAAGCAATGGGTGGAACGGACTCCTTCGCGGCGCTCTTCGAAGCCAGCCTGGCCCAGCAGGACCAGGTGCGCGAGGGAGAGATCGTCCAGGGCACGGTTCTCCGCGTCGGCAAGGAGAACGTGGTCGTGGACATCGGGTTCAAGTCCGAGGGCGTGATCCCGATCGCCGAGTTCTCCGGGGCGGGCGGCGAGGTGACCGTCAAGCCCGGCGACCGCGTCGACGTGCTCGTGGAGAGCCGCGAGGACGACAACGGCCTGGTGCTCCTCTCGAAGGAGAAGGCCGACAAGATGAAGGTGTGGGACGAGATCTCGGCCGCGTGCGAGCGCGACGAGATCATCGAGGGCACCATCAGCGCCCGCGTGAAGGGCGGCCTGAGCGTGACCATCCGCGGCGGCGTGAAGGCCTTCCTGCCCGGCTCGCAGGTCGACCTCCGCCCGATCCGCAACCTCGACCAGCTGATCGGCAAGGCCTTTCAGTTCAAGGTCATCAAGTTCAACAAGAAGCGCGGCAACATCGTGCTCTCGCGCCGCGTGCTCCTCGAGAAGGAGCGCGACGAGCTCAAGGTCAACACCCTCAAGACCCTCCAGGAGGGGATGGTGGTGCAGGGCACGATCAAGAACATCACCGAGTACGGCGCCTTCGTCGACCTCGGCGGCATCGACGGCCTCCTGCACATCACCGACATGAGCTACGGGCGCGTGAACCACCCGTCGGAGCTCTTCAACGTCGGCGACAAGGTCACTGTCAAGGTGCTCAAGTACAACGCCGAGACCGAGCGCGTCTCCCTCGGCCGCAAGCAGACGATGGAAGACCCGTGGGAGCACGCCGAGGAGGCGTTCCCGCCGGGCAAGCGCGTCATGGGCAAGGTGGTCTCGATCACCGACTACGGCGCGTTCGTCGAGCTCGAGGCCGGCATCGAGGGCCTCGTGCACGTCAGCGAGATGTCGTGGACCAAGCGGGTCAAGCACCCGAAGAACATCCTCAACGTCGGCGACAACATCGAGTGCCAGGTGCTCGAGGTCGACGCGAAGGCCAAGCGCATCTCGCTCTCGATCAAGGAGCTCGAGCCCGACCCCTGGTCGCTCTTCGTCGGCGACTTCAACCCCGGCGACAAGGTGCAGGGCAAGGTCCGCTCGATCACCGACTACGGCATCTTCATCGGCATCCGCGAGGGCGTCGACGGCATGGTGCACAAGAGCGACCTCTCGTGGACGGTGCGCGTGGTCAACCCGTCGGACCTCTTCCAGAAGAACGACGACGTCGAGGCCGTGATCCTCTCGATCAACCACGACGAGAAGAAGGTCTCGCTCGGCATCAAGCAGCTCTTCGACGACCCCTGGTCGCGCATCCCGAACGACTTCCCCCCGGGCAAGGCCGTCGAGGCGAAGGTGATCAACATCTTCGAGGGCGGCGTGTACGTGCAGCTCGAGCAGGGCATCGAGGCCTTCATCCCCTCGCACGAGCTCAGCGCCGAGCTCACCGAGGGCAAGAAGCTCCGCCGCGGCGAGCCGATCCGCGCCGAGGTGCTCTCGCTCGACCCGAGCGACAAGCGCATCACGCTGACCACCCGCGCCGGCGTGGCCCGCGCCGAGGCCCCCGAGCAGCCCGCCCGCGGCGAGGCCGCCCCCGCGCGCGAGCAGGCCGCCCGCCGCGGCTCGACGCTCGGCGACCTCATCAAGGAGAAGCTGGGCGACCAGCTCGGCGACCTCCCCTCCAAGAGCTGAGACGCTCACCGCGCCCGCAGCCGCGGAGCCCCTGCGCTCCGCGGCTCGGCGCCGCCGAACCCCCCCCGCTACTCCAACGCCTCGTAGAGCGCCGGCACCACCGACGCCGTCACGGGCTCGGCCACGAGCGCGCCCGCCCGCACCACGAAGCCGTGCGCGCGGTGCTCGCGGTCGAAGCGCAGCACCTGCTCGACGAGCCGCGTGCCCGCGTCGCCCGGCACGAGCATCTGCACCCGCGCCTCGGCCACGCGCGCGCCCCGAATGCCCGCGGGCGCGCGCACCACGAGGTGCGTGCCCTCGAGGGCCGTGTCGGGCGACCACACGCGCACCCCGAGGGGCACGGGCGCGTCGCCCACGGGCGTGAACTCCGCCTCGCTGTCGGCGCGCGACAGGAGCTCGATGCCCACGTCGGGGTGCGTCCACCGCACGGCCATCTCGGTCTCGCGCGACGACCGCAGCCGCGTCGCCACGCGCAGCCACGCGCGCACCGCCGCGTCGTCGGGCCGCTGCGCCGCCACGCGCGCCACCTCGCCGTCGAGCACCGACTGCGCCACGCGCCCCGACGCGTCGCCGCCCGCCTCCTCGGCCGAGCGGCGCAGGAGGCGCAGGCCCTCGTCTTCGTGGCCCGACGCGAGCGCGGCGAGCGCCACGCGCACGAGCGGCAGGGGGTCGCTCGGGCGCAGCATCGCGAGGGTCTGGTAGTGGTGGTACGCCTCGGCGGGCCACCCGTAGGCGAGCAGCAGGTCGCCGAGGCGCCCGCGCGCGAAGGGGTCGTAGGGCGCGAACTCGGCGATCTCGGTGAAGGCCCGCAGCGCCTCGTCGCGGTCGCCCGCGCGCACCAGGAGCTCGGCCACCTGCCCGCGCACCCGCGCGTCGGCCAGCGGGTCTCGCCGCAGCCGCTCGCCGAGCGCGCGCGCGTCGCGGGTCTGGCCCGCCTCCTCGAGCGCCGCCATGAGCCGCAGGCGCAGGTCGACGTCGCGCGGCGCGACCGCGAGGTACGCGCGCAGCAGCGTGACCTTCTGCGCGGGGGTGATCGTCGGCGACGAGAGCCGCGTGAGGAGCGAGTCCCAGTCGACGAGCACCTCGCGCGCGTGGTGGGCGCGCCAGACCCACGAGGGCCCGAAGCGCCGCGCGATGGCCGCGTCGAGCCAGTCGACCGAGCCCGGGTCGTCGAGCGCGTTGCGCAGCTCGACCACCTGCTGCGGGTCGCCGAGCGCGTCGAGCAGGATCTCGAGGAGCGCCACGCGGTCCTCCCACCACCGCAGCTCGCAGCGCGCCGTGGCGTCGCGCCAGAGGGCCACCGCGCTCGCCCAGCTCACGCCCCGCGCGTTGAGTCGTTCGCGCCACAACGACCTGCGCACGCCCCGCGGGAGCTGCGACGTCGAGGCGCACACGCGGCTCGACGGCCCCCCCGCGGGCGAAACCGCTTCGTATGCGAACGATCGAGACACCTGGCCGGGCGACGCCCCGAGGAGCGCCGGCGCGGGCACCGTCACCCCCTGCACCGCGCGGCGGATGCACGCCTCGGTCTCGCCGTCGCCCATGGTCGACGAGGCCACCGTCGCGTCGCTGACGCGGCCCTCGGCGT
>JBDHVF010000476.1:0-6533 GCA_039809605.1 Polyangiales bacterium
GCGTCCACGCGCCAGTTAGGCCACCGCGCGCCCGCCCCATCAGTTAGGCCACCGCGGCGGGCAGTTAGGCCATGACCCGCCGGGGGGGTTCTTTCACGCGCCCCAAGATCGTGAGAGCCTCGCGTGTTGGGAGAACACAGAGGGTCCATGAAGCCGCCCCGCACGCCGCGCCCCACGCCCCGCACCCTGGCCTCCGCGCCCCCGCCGTCGTCGCGCGCGCCGCAGGCGACGCAGTATCAAGCGCGCTTCCCCTCGCTGATGGCGGTGCTCGCGGGCGGCGCGCTGGTGCCCGCGTGTCACGCGCCCGAGTGCGGCACCACGCGCGGCGACGAGCTCCAGGCCCACGGCCCCGAGTCGATGAGCGCCGCGCGGCGCGGCGAGGCGTCGAGGGCGCTGCGTGAGATCGGCGTGGCGCTCGGCGTCGTGTCGCACGACGGCGCCACGGGCGCGAGCCAGGCCGCGGGCGCCGTGAGGCCGGTGAACGTCGTCCCCCCTCCCCCGCCGCCGCCGGAGCTTCACACCGCGGGCGTTCAAGCTCCGGTGACCCACGAGCCGCCCGAGACGCTGCGCCCGACGCCCCCCACGACGCCGACGACGCACGCGACGCCGCGGCCCGGCGCGCGCAGGCCCGTGACGCACACGCAGCCCGCGCAGCCCCCGCCGCAGCCGCACGGGCCCGCGCGCGGAGACATCTCCCGCGTGAGCCCGCTGCCCGTCGCCCCGACCCTCCGCACCACCCGCGCCTGAGAGGAGCCGCCCGATGGCCGAACGCACCCGCCGCCCCGCACCGCGCACGCTGGCCGCAACGCCCCCGCCGTCGTCGCGCGCGCCGCAGGCGACGCAGTATCAAGCGCGCTTCCCCTCGCTCATGGCGGTGCTCGCGGGCGGCGCGCTGGTGCCCGCGTGTCACGCGCCCGAGTGCGGCACCACGCGCGGCGACGAGCTCCAAGCCCACGGCCCCGAGTCGATGAACGCCGCGCGACACGGTCAGGCCGCCAACGCCATCCGCGAGATCGGCGTGGCGCTCGGCGTCGTCGCGCACACGAGCACGCCGGGCATCATGGCCCCCGGAGAGATCGCGCCCGTCACCACGCTGCCCCGCCCCCAGCAGCCCGAGCCCGTGGTGCAGGCGCCGGGCGCGATGCCCGTGGTGCAGCCCACGCCTCCGCCGCCGACGCCTCCCATCGCGCCCGAGGGAGGCGTGCGCACGATCGACCCCACGCCGCCGACGCCGCCGCGGCACCCCAACACGCAGGTGCGCCCGCACGAGCCGCGGCCTCGCGTGCTCCCGTCGGGCGGCGCGCGCAGGGTCGACCCCACGCCGCCGACCGCGGTGCCCGGCGGCCTCGGCATGGTCTCGCCGGTGCCCGCGCGCCGCCCCGGTTGACAGCCGCGCGCGGCCGCGGCACGACCGCGTGACCGTGACACCTCCACTCACCGCGATGGGCGGCCTCCTCACGCGCACCCCCGACGGGTGGCGCTGGCGCGACGGCCGCGAAGAGCCCCGCGTGCGCGACCTCACCGCGGCCGAGGCGTTCCAGTTCCCGCGGGTGTTCTACCCCGACCCCGAGCGCCCGGGCGGCCGCGTGCGCTGGGTGTCCATCCCCGTGCGCGCGCTCGACGAGGAGCCCGACCTCGACGAGCTGGTGCGCCACGCGGGCGGCGCCGCGCGCAACTCCGAGCACGACGCGGGCCGCGTCGAGGTGCGCGAAGACGTCTTCGACGCGTGGGCCGCCCACCGCGTGATCGGCGTCGCGTGGGACCCCGACGACGAGCCGAGCCTCTTCGCCGCCGCCGAAGCGCTGCGGCGCGCGTCGCGCTGAGGGTCTACTCCTTCACGCACTGCAGGAGCTGGATCGTCGGGATGTCGGCCTCGGCCGCGACCGTCGTCGCCGCGGCCGTGTACGTGTCGCTGCGCGCGTAGCCGCGCCCGCAGCAGCCCGACGCGAGCGCGATGCCGTGCGCGCCCGTCGCGACCGACACGCTCGCGGCGTGCGCGTGCGAGGGCGCGTCGGTCATGCCGAGGGCGGCGCCGCCGAAGGTCGCGCCCTGGGTGGCGCCGTCGGCGAGGCCCACCGGGAGCCTGCCCTGCGTGCCGGGCGCCTGCGAGAAGCCCGCGGGGCATCGCTCGCCCGCGAAGAACATCATCATGCCCGCGGGCAGCGGGCGCGTGCCCGACACCGCCGCGGCGGTCTTTCGGCACACCAGGAGTTGCACGTACGGCAGGCCCGTCGACGCGGGCTCGGTCGTGGTCGAGAAGCTCACCGCGCCCGCCGCGCCGACGCCCATGTTCGCGCCGCCCACCACGCCCACGTACGACACGTCGCCGAGCGTGAACGACGCCGAGAGGTGGTGCGTGTGCGTGCGGTCCTCTCCGCTGCGCAGCGGCACGCCGCGCACCGCGCCGCCCGCCGCGCCGCCCGTCGTGGGCACCGCCACGCGGCCCGCGCCGTCGTCGAACGGGACCCACCCATCGGGGCACGAGGCCGCCGAGAAGAAGAAGATCGCGCCCGTCGGCAGGCTGTCTCCGAGCGGGCCCGCGTCGGGCCGCGTCTCGACGTCGACCGGCGCGTCGACCGCGGCCTCGGCCGCGACCTCGTCGCGCGCGTCGAACACCTCGGGCGCGTCGAGCGCGTCGGGCTCGTCGGCGACGTCGATCGCCGCGTCGTCGAGCGCGGCCGCGTCGGCGACGTCGACCGTCACGTCGGGCTCGTCGGCGACGTCGACGGCCGCGTCGGGCGACGCGACGACGTCGTCTCCGGCCGCGCACGACGACAGCAGCGCGAGGGCGAGCACGCCGAGCGAGCGCGCGCGCATCATCGCCTCTCGCACGCGCGGAGCTGCACGAACGGCAGCCCCGACGTCGCCGCGCCCGCGGCGCCCGTCACCCGCTGGTCGCCCGCGGCCGCGCCCTGGCGGTTGGGCCCGTCAGCGCCCGCGATGGAGCGCGCCGGCACGCTCACCGTGGCCGAGAGCGCGTGGGTGTGCGTGCGGTCCTCGCGGTCGCGCAGGGGGGCGCCCACGGTGCGACCGACCGCGGTGCCGTCGGTCACGCCCACGACGAGGCGGCCCGCGGCCGTGTCGGCCGGCGCCCAGCCGATGGGGCACGCGTCGCCCGCGAAGAAGGCCACCGCGCCGCGCGGCACGCCGTCGTCGCCGGGGTCGCCGCCCTGCGCGGGGCGCATCGAGACGACGCAGACACAGACCGCGGCCGCGGCGGCGACGAGCCACGGCCACGCGCGACGAGAGGTGGGCACCCGCTGCATGCGCGGACGATCCCTCCGCGGAGCTTCGCGTGTCAACGACGCCGCTACGCCTTCGACACCGCGGGCGCGCCGATCACGTCGGCGAGCTCGGTGAGGTAGAACATGCAGTCGAGCCAGCCGTCTTCGTTGTCGTGGACCACGAGCGCGCAGCGGCCCTCGTCGAGCCACGCGACGGCGCTCTCGGCCTCGCCGACGAAGACCGCGACCCCTTCGCCCGTCTCGCCCTTGAGCACGAAGGGCAGCGACGCGTGCAGCACCTTGAAGAGGTCGTCGTCGCCCTTCGAGCACGAGAACATGTGGGCGATCTCCATCTTGGAGCGCGCATCGGGCACGTCGCCGAGGCCCTCGGCCACGAAGGCCGCGAGCACCTCGAGGGCCGCGAAGTAGTTGCGATCAGACTGCTCGATCCACCGCTGCTCGATGCGCAGGAGCACGCCCGCCATGCCGCGCGTGGGCTCGACGAGGAGCTCGACGCGCGCCGAGCGGGGGATGCGCTCGAAGCCGAAGTAGCGCCGCGCGATGCGGCCCTGGGGAGGCGCCGCGCGGTCGAGGTCGAGGCCGTAGCGTCGGCCGAAGGGGGTGGTCTCGATCTCGGGGGTCTTCCACCCCACGATGCCGCCGCGGTCGCCCTTGCGAAAGGTGAGCTGGGTGAAGAGCATCGCGGCGAGGTCGAAGGCCGCGGCCTGCGTGGCGATGCCGACGAAGAGCCGGCCGCTCTTGATGTCGTTGCGCGCGACCAGCGTCGCGGCGCGGTTCATCACGGGCTGCGTGGCCTCCTCGCGGCGCCCGAGGAACACCTCGGTCGCGGCCCCCACGCCGTCGCGCGGCAGGAAGGGGAAGCGCTCGAGCACCGCGTGGAAGGTGCCGGCCTTCACGAGCTCGTACGAGACCGCGAGCAGGTTGCCGAGCGCCTCGTGGTCGCGCGGCGAGACTTTGCCCATGGCCTCGGCGAGGAACGACGCGTACGCGGCCACGGCGCTGCCGGCGCTGGCGCGGTCGCCGAGCGTGCGGCGGTCGAACCAGACGCCCGCGACCTCGACGCGGCCCTTGCCGCTCACGAGGAGCTCGAGCTCGAGGCCCGGCACGAGCCCCGAGCGGTAGAGCCTTCGGCGCAGGCCCTGGAGCTTCGGGTCGGGGTCGCCGTCGCCCCGCTCGACGCACTCGAAGGCGTGGATCTTCGCGAACTCGCTGGCCTCGACCTCGGCGGGCGAGTGGTCGAGGAGGTTGCCTCGGGGCTCTGCGCTCATCGGCGCGAAGGGTCGTCGATCGCGCGCCCCGCCGTCAACGGATGCTTCGCCGTCGCGCTGTCAGAAATTGGCTCGCGCGGCGCGCCCGCGGGTAGACACCCGCTCAGGAGGTATTGACCTGGTGGACATCAACAAGATCATCTCCAAGCTCCCCTCTGGGTACGTCGATGACGCCTCGGGCATGAACGGCGACCAGCTCCGCGCCGAGATCATCAAGGCCGAGACCTCGCTGCGCGAGGTCGACATCGCCCAGAAGGCCGACGAGAAGCTCACGGGCGCGCGGGACATCGTGAAGGACATCGTCGGCGGCTACAACGACGCCAAGAAGGCCCAGCGCGCCAAGATCGCCTACACGCTGCACCTGCTCGAGGAGCGCGGCGAGCTCGGCGTCGGCGAGTTCGCCTCCGACGAGGCCGTGACGGGCACCGGGCCCGGCCCCGCGAAGTCGAAGAAGGCCGACGGCCGCGGCCGCAAGACCAACGCCGCGTAGCCCTTCGCGCCCGCCCGCACCTTCGCCCGCCGCTTCGCTTCGTTGCTTCGCTACCCTTCTTCTCCCTCGGCCTTCGCCCCGCTCTGGAGCCTCGCCAGGATCTCGGGCGTGGTGCGCACCCTGAAGCGCGCGCCGCGCTCGTCGTAGTCCTCCGAGAGCACGCGCGCGTCGCGGTGCACCTCGGCGATCAGGCCCTTCGCGCCGTAGGGGGCGACCACCTCGCCCTCGACCATGTCCCGCTCGAAGAACGCCAGGATCTCGGCGCGCACGCGGGCGACGTCGGCGGGGTCCTTCGCGGAGATGAGCATCGCGTCGGGGTGCGCGGCGAGGGCGAGGGCGCGGCCTTCGTCGCTCATCTGGTCTCGCTTGTTGAAGACCATGCGCGAGGGGATGTCGTCGGCGCCGATCTCGCGCAGCACCTCGCGCGTCACCGCGAGCTGCTGCGCGTGGTCGGGGTCGGCGCCGTCGATCACGTGCAGGAGGAGCGACGCCTCGCGCGCCTCGTCGAGCGTCGAGCGGAACGACGCCACGAGGTCGTGCGGGAGCTTCTTGATGAAGCCCACCGTGTCGCTCACCAGCACGCGGGGGCGGCTCTCGGGCTGCAGCGCGCGCACGGTCGTGTCGAGCGTGGCGAAGAGCTTGTCGGCGACGTAGACCTCGCTGCCCGTGAGCGCCCGCATCAGCGACGACTTGCCCGCGTTGGTGTAGCCCACCAGCGCCACGCGAAACTGCTCGTGCCGCCGCGTGCGGCGCGTGCCCTGCTCGCGCGCGATGCCCTCGAGCTCGCGGCGCAGCTCGGCGATGCGGTCGCGGATCTTTCGTCGGTCGAGCTCGAGCGCGCTCTCGCCCGCGCCCTTTCCCCCGACGCCGCCGCGCACGCGGTCGCCGCCGCCGCCCGACTCGCGGAGCCTCGGGGCGAGGTAGCCCAGCCGCGCCACCTCGACCTGCAGCCTCGCCTCGCGGCTGTGCGCGTGGCGGTGAAAGATCTCGAGGATCACCGACGTGCGGTCGAGCACCTCGGCCCCCGTCGCGCGCTCGAGGTTGCGCACCTGCGTGGGCGTGAGCTCGTGGTCGACCACCACGACCTTCGCGTCGCCGCGGGGCTCGCCCTCGACGACGGGCCCTTCGCCCTCGTCGGCCTCGGGCTCGGGCGCCGCCGTGGCCTCGGGCTCGTCGGGCTCGCCCTTGCGCTTCTTCGGCTTCACGGGCGGGGGCACGACGCCCGTTCCGCCCGTGTATCGCGCGAGGTCGCGGAGCTTGCCCTCGCCCAGCACGGCCGAGGGCGACAGGCTCGCGCGGCGCTGCGAGACGGTGCCCACCACGTCGTAGCCGAGCGTGTGCACCAGGCGCTCGAGCTCGGCGAGCGACATGCGGTGGTCCTGTTCGGTCACGCCTGGGAGCTGCACGCCCAGGAGCACGGCGCGCGGGCGCTTCTCGGTGAGGTTCTGCATCGGGGGTCGGAGCGTATAGCGCGCGTCCGAAGAAAAATCACCGAGGCCCCGGCGGCCGAGGGTGGTCGATCGGCGGTGG
>JBDHVF010000477.1:0-6532 GCA_039809605.1 Polyangiales bacterium
GACGTGGGCGGCGCGTCGGTGCACCCCGACCCCGAGCGCTGCGCGCGCGAGGGCTGGGACGGCGTGGTCTTCGACCGCGTCGTGCGGTGCGCGTGCGGCGCCGAGGACGAGTACACCCTGGGCCCCGAGCAGCGCCGCGCGATCCTCGACGCGCTCGAGAACCCCGCGGGCGTCGCCGACCCCCCCGTGCGTCGCGCGCGCGTCACGGCGCCCGGCGGCGCCGTCGTGCGCCGGCGCTCGGCGCTCTTGCGCGCGCTGCGTGAGGAGACCGACGCGCGCCCCGGCGACTCGTTCGCGTGGGAGCGCCTCGGCGACGCGCTGCGCGACGCGGGCCGCCGCGACGAGGCCGTCACCGCGTGGAGGCGCTCGATGGACGCCTCGCCCGACAACGTCGGCGTGGTCATCGGGTACCACGAGCTCCTGCGCGAGGCGGGGGACGTCGCGGGCGCCGACGCGCTCGTCGACGAGGTGCTCGCGCGCTGGCCGCGCGGGCGCGCCCACCTCGACGACGCCGCCGACATGGCCCGCTGGCTCGTGACCGAGCTCGGGCGCATGGCCGCGCGACGCGGCGCGCCGCTCTCGCTCGCGTGCGCCTTCACCGAGGTCGAGGGCCGCCCCCCGTTGCCGTTCTCCGAGTCCGCGCTCCCGCTGCACCGGCTCGAGCTCCCGACCGAGGCGACCGTCATGCTCGTCGACCCCCGCCTCTCGTCGCTGGGCCTCACGCGCGACGACCCCGCCGAGGCGACGCCCCTCGAGGCCGAGCTCGCGAAGCACGGCCTCGCGTTCTTGCCGCCCGCGCCCGCGGCGCCCTCCGCGCGGCCCGCGGAGGCCGCGCGCGTCGGGCGCAACGACCCCTGCCACTGCGGCAGCGGCAAGAAGTACAAGAAGTGCCACGGGCGGTGAGACCCGCGCGGGTCAGGGCGCGACGCAGGCCGCGTCGCGCACCACGGCGAGGTGCTGCGAGGGGGCGCCCGACACCGTCGCGATCGACGTGAACGTCGGCGGAAACGCCGTGAAGTACGAGTGGTAGCTGTTGCCCCAGCCCGAGAGCGAGGCGCTCGTGCTGCCCGCGTACACGGGGTGCGAGGCGCTGGTGATCGCGACGGCCTCGCCGTCGGAGTACGCCACCGTCCACGCGCCGAGGCCCTGGAGGTAGTCGAGGCCGCGCCGCGCGTTCCAGTCGCTCGAGATGTACGCCGCGGTGCCGGGGCCGCCCGAGAGCCACCGCAAGAGCGTGGTGAGGTAGGTGCGCGCGCCCGCGGCCGAGGGCGCGTGGCAGGTCGGGTCCTGGCCGTGCACGAGCACCCGCCCGGTGACCGCGGGCACCCACGCGGCGCGCGTGTCGTAGAGGGCCTGGAGCGCGGCGCGCGGAGGCCCCGAGCAGTTGAGGTCGCCCACCACGATGAGGCTGTAGCGCGCGAAGTCCGCGGCGGTGAGCGAGCGCCACATCGACTCGGTCGCCACCGTCACCGACGCGCCCGCGGGCAGGTACGCCTGGTCGCCGCCCGCGGCGGGCCCGTAGATCAGCACCCGCGGCGCGCCCGCGTTGCAGAGCGGCACGCACGCGCCCGACACGCACCGCGCCGAGGCCCCGCACACGCGGCCGCACGCGCCGCAGTGGCTCGAGTCGTTCTGGAGGTTCACCTCGCAGCCGTCGCCCGCGACCCCGTTGCAGTCGCCGAAGGGGGCCGCGCACGACGCCACCGCGCACGCGCCCTCGCGGCACGCGGGCGTCGCGTTGGCGAGCGCGCACGCGCGGCCGCAGGCGTTGCAGTTGCGCACGTCGCCGCGGCCGTCGACCTCGCAGCCGTTCGCCGGGTTCATGTCGCAGTCGAGAGAGCCCTCGTCGCAGCGCGCCACCGCGCACGCGCCCGCCTCGCACGACGCCGTGGCGTGGGCGAGCGTGCACGCGCGGCCGCACGCGCCGCAGTGGGCCGCGTCGCTCCTGAGGTTCGCCTCGCAGCCGTTGGCCGGGCTCATGTCGCAGTCGCCGAAGCCCGCGGCGCACGACGCCACCGCGCAGCGCCCCGTGGCGCACGCGGCCGTGGCGTTCGCGAGGTCGCAGGCCGTGCCGCACGAGCCGCAGTTGCGCGCGTCGGAGGTCACGTCGGTCTCGCACCCGTTGCCCGCGCTCATGTCGCAGTCGCCGCGGCCCGCGGCGCACGTCGCCACCTGGCAGGCGCCTCGCACGCACGCGGGCGTTCCGCCCGCCACCGAGCACGCGCGGCCGCACGCGCCGCAGCTCGCGGGGTCGCTCTGGGTGTTGACCTCGCAGCCGTTCGAAGCGCGCATGTCGCAGTCGGCGAAGCCCGCGTCGCACGCGGTGACCGCGCAGGTCGAGGTCATGCACGCCGACGCGGCGTGCGGCAGGTCGCACTCGCGCCCGCACGCGCCGCAGTTGCGGCCGTCGGCGCGGATGTCGACCTCGCAGCCGTTGGCCTCGTCGCCGTCGCAGTCGAGGTAGCCCGCCACGCACGAGATCACGCAGCGCCCCGCGAGGCAGCCGGGGAAGGCGTTGGGCCGCGACGGGCACGCGTTGCCGCACGCGCCGCAGCTCGTCACCGTGACGTGGGTGTCGGTCTCGCAGCCGTTGGTGGCGTTGCGGTCGCAGTCGCCGTAGCCCGCCGCGCACGACGCCACCGCGCAGCGGCCCATCACGCACGCGGCCGTGGCGCGCGGCGGGTCGCACGCGGTCGAGCAGCTCCCGCAGCGCGAGGGGTCGGCGCCGAGGTCGGCCTCGCACCCGTCGGCGGGGTCGCCGTTGCAGTCGGCGAAGCCCGCGTCGCACGCGTACTCGCAGCGCCCCGCGGCGCACGTCGCGCGGGCGTGGGCGCGCGGCCGGCACTGCGCGCCGCAGGCCCCGCAGTGCGTCACGTCGGAGCCCGTGTCGGCCTCGCACCCGTTGGCCGCGCTCATGTCACAGTCGGCGAAGGGGGCCGCGCAGGCCCCCACGGCGCACGCCCCGTTCATGCACGCGGGCGTGCCGTGGGCCGCTGCGCAGCGCGCGCCGCACGCGCCGCAGTGCACGGCGCTCGACCGGGTGTCGACGCAGGCGCCCTCGCAGCAGGTCTGCCCCGCGGGGCACGCGCGCGACGCGCTGCACCCCATCACGCAGGCGTTGCCCACGCAGAGGTTGCCGAGGGGGCAGTGCTCGTCGCGCGTGCACGCCACGCAGGTGCGCGTCGCCAGGTCGCAGCGCCGCGCCGTCACCCCGCCGTCGACGTTGCCCGTCACGCAGCCCTCGTCGTTGCGGCACCCGGCGGCGCACGCGCGCGTCGCGGGGTCGCAGTACTGGCCCGCCGGGCACGCGTCGCGGTCGCCCGGCAGGCACTGCGCGCACCGGCCCGTCTCGACGTCGCACACGCGCCCCTCGCCGCGCGCGACGCACTCGTCGTCGGTCGCGCAGCGCGCCGACGCGTCGGCGTCCATCGCGGTCACGTCGGTCACGTCGGGCGCGTCGGGCGCGTCGGGGGCGTCCGTCGCGTCGGGGGCGTCCGTCGCGTCGGGGGCGTCGTCGCCCGCGTCGGGGGGATGGTCTTCGAGGGTCGCGTCGCCGCGCCCGCCCACGACGGCCTGCTCGCTGGAGCACGCGGTCGCGAGGGCGACGGCGACGAGGAGCCAGTGTCGCCGGGGGTCGAGCATCGTGGTCATGGCCTCCGTCGAGGGCCGCGTTCGCGCTGCGCGCTCGACGCGCCGACGCTACACCGCATCGCCGCGCCAGAGGGGCGCCGCGCAAGCCTCGATTGACGCTGCTTCGGGTGCCTGCGTATAGTGCCGCGGCGCACGTGGCACGTTTCAGGCTTCGATTCCTGCTTCAGGAGTTCGATCTCGCCCCCGGCGAGACCGTCATCGGGCGCAGCCCCGAGTGTCACATCACCATCGACGACCCGCTCCTCTCGCGGCAGCACGCCAAGATCGTCGTGAGCGGCAACGGCGCCACGCTCTACGACCTCGGGAGCCGCAACGGCTCGCGCGTGAACGGCCGGCTGCTCGTCGAGCCCCACGCGCTCCACGACGGAGACCGCATCCGCCTCGGCACCCAGGAGCTCGTCTTCTTCGGCGTACGCACCGACCTCCGCGCGGCCAAGGCCACGGGCGCGATGCGGCTCTGCCAGCACTGCACCACGCCCTTTCCCGAGGGCCCGCCGGCGTGCCCGCACTGCGGCAAGCCCGTGCGCCCCGACGACGACACCATGTCGGGCGTCACGGGCATGCCCGTGCGCCAGGCGTGGATCCTCCAGATGCTCAACGACATGCTCGACCGCGTGCTGCGCTCGGGCCGCACGGGCGAGGCCGAGAAGCTGCTCTACCGCGCGGCCGAGGAGACCGAGAACCGCCTCGCGTCGAGCGACACCGACGCCACGCAGTTCGTCCGCACGGCCGACCTCGCGCTCCAGTTCAGCCTGCAGCAGCGCGACCCGCGGTGGGCGCTCTGGGTGCTCGACGCGCACCGTCGCTCGTCACGTTCGCTCGCGCCCTCGACCGTCGACGGGCTCTACGCCGTGGTCGACCTCGAGGGCGTGCGCGCCGCGACGGTCGAGTACCTCGACGCGTGCCGCGAGGCGAGCGCCCTCGACGAGCAGGGCTTGCGGCTCCAGCGCTTGTTGGGCACGGCCCCCGCCGCAAGGCTCTAGGCCCACGGAGCGCGACGCGTGCCGAGATTTCGGGTCCGCTATCGCAACACCTACTACGAGCTCCCGCTGGGGGAGTTCTTCGTGGGCCGCGCCCCCGGCTGTCAGCTCGTGCTCGACGACCCGCGCGTCTCGCGGCGCCACACGGTGTTTCACGTCGAGGCCCAGCGGCTCACGGTCGAGGACCTCCGCAGCCGCAACGGCACGCTGGTCAACGGCGTGCTGCTCAAGGCGCCGCTCGTGCTCGCCGACCGCGACCTCGTCACCGTGGGCTCGCAGGAGATCCGCGTGGTGGCGGTGCGCGACACCGACGAGCACGCCACGGGCAGCACCCTCGCGCCCACGGCGCCCGACGTGAGCGCGATGCTCCCGCTCGAAGACCCCACCGAGGTGGGCGGGCCCACGCCGCGCCTCACGCTGCTCGACAAGGCCCTGCTCATGGGGGGCTACGACGAGGCCGAGAAGCTCCTGCTCCAGCTCTTCGCCGAGCTCGCGGCGGGCGGCGCGTCGCTGCGCATGCGCAACGCCGTGGTGCTCGACCGCATCACGCGCGCGGTGCTCGTCTACGCGGGCGCCACGGGCAGGAGCGCCGTCATCGATCAGGTCTTCGCGCTCTACCGGCAGGGCGGGATCGTGATGCAGGCGCCGCTGCTCGACGACATCCACACGCTGGTGCGCAGGCTCAAGCACCCGCTGTCGCCGCAGCTCCGAGACTACGTCGAGTGGCTGCGCGGCGAGGCCGAGCGGCTGAGCCCCGCGGAGCGCTTCGCGCTGCAACGCGCCGAGGGGCTCGTGCGCGCGCTCCGGGGCCAGCCGGGCTGAGCGTCGCGCCGCGCGGCTCGCAGCGCGCGGCGCGTGGTCATCGGGAGGGGGTCAGTTGACGCCGGCGCGAGAGAGCGCCTCGCCGAGGCTGTGGTGGTCGTTCTGCAGCGCGTCGACCTGCGTGCGCAGGCGCGTGAGGCGCTGCACGTAGTCCTGCCACGGGCGGCCGAGCGAGCCCACGACCGTGCCCGCGACGCCGCCGGGCCCCGGGGTCACGGGGATGCCCACCGTGCCGATGGTCGTCGCGGCCGCGAGGTCGCCCGAGGTGTACACCGTGCGGCGCGGCGCGCCCTGAAGACCGGGCACCGGCGGGAAGGTGAACCCGCCCGTCTGGTCGAAGGTCGGCGTGACGAGCGTGGCGACGACGGGCGGCGCGTCCTGGCCGCGGCCCGGGCTGAACACCACCGCGAGGTGCTGGAACTCACCGCGCACGCGCTGGGCCTCGGCGAGCGAGTTGCGGAGCACCTGCACGTTCGCGCCGCCCGAGAGCGCCTGGTGACGCTGCATCTCGCGCCAGACCTGCTCGAGCTCGATCTGCACCTTCATGAGCTTCGACACGAGGTCGGGGCGCAGGCGCCCCACGCGACCCGCGTACACGTCGGGCCCGAGCGGGGGGTCGGGCGACTGCTGCGCGAACCACGTCACGAGCTCCTCGTCGACCTGGGCCTGCGCGGGGGCCTGCTGCTGCTGCCCCTCCTCGCCCGACTGGATGCCCGCGGCCGTCGCGGCGCGGTCGACCTTGTCCTTGAGCGTGGTGATCGTGGTGCCCGTGGCGTCGACCGAGCGGCGGATGTCACCGATGGCCGCGCGGGTCTTGGCCTCCTCGTCCTTCGAGCTCTTGAAGTCGCCGATGAGGTAGCCCGCGACGAGCGAGATGGCGCCCACGGCGACCGCGGTGAGGATCGCGCCGGTGTTCTTGCGCCCCACCTCGGCGTCGCTCACCTGCTTGTCGTCGATGACGAGGCGGACCTCCTGCGCGGCCGGCGACGCCGCCGCGGCGAAGGGGTCGGCGGCCACCGCGGCGAGGCGGGCCTGCTCGGCGGCGGCGCGCTCGGCGGCGGCGCGCTCGGCGGCGGCGC
>JBDHVF010000478.1:0-6530 GCA_039809605.1 Polyangiales bacterium
GAGGGCGCTCAGGCGACGACGGACTCGGTGGCGGGCTCGGCGGCGGCGACGGCCGCGGCCTCGGCGGCGCCGGCGGGGAGCGGACGGCGCACGGCCTCGGCCGCGGCGAGGCGCTCGCGGATCACCGTGAGCGAGACGTAGCCGAAGCCCATCACGTAGAGCAGCGCGAAGGGCGCGGCGATGTAGTGGCCCGTGGTGAGCGCGGTGTAGACCGACACCACGCTCTCGAGGAGCAGCGCCATCTCGACCAGCGGGAGGATCGTGCGCGCGCGGTAGCGGCCGGGGCGCGCGCTCTGGCCCTTCTTGGGCGTGCGCACGAACTCGCCGGTCTCGCTCTGGAGCCCCTCCCACACGGCGCGGGTGAGGTACGGCGACATGCCCGCGCCGATGGCGAGCAGCCACGGCAGGCGGCGCAGCGCGCCGAGGGCGGTGCGGCCCTGCGCGCGCTCGGCCACCATGTAGAAGGTCGCGAGCGAGCCCGTCGAGCCCACCATCAGCGGGATGTCGACCAGCAGCAGCGAGAGGGGGTCGCTCACCGGCATGATGAGCAGCATCGGCAGCAGGAACACCGCCAGGAGCATCATCAGGGGGTAGGCGAAGTGCGGCGTCATGTGGAAGACGGCCTCGACGCGGATGCCCGAGTCGAGGTGCTTCGCGCTCCACACCCGCGCCAGGAGCTTGCGCGCGGTCTGCACCGTGCCCTTGGCCCAGCGGAACTGCTGCGCGCGAAAGGCCTCCATCTCCTCGGGGAGCTCGGCGGGGGTGACGTGGTCCTCGCGGTACACGAAGCGCCAGCCGGCGATCTGCGCGCGGTACGACAGGTCGAGGTCTTCGGTGAGCGTGTCGTGCTGCCAGCCGCCCGCGTCTTCGATGGCCTCGCGGCGCCAGATGCCCCCGGTGCCCGAGAAGTTGAAGAAGCGGCCCGCCGCGAAGCGCGCGCGGTTCTCGACCATGTGGTGCCCGTCGAGCATGAGCGCCTGCACCCGCGTGAGGATGGACGTCTCGCGGTTGAGGTGCCCCCAGCGCGCCTGCACACAGCCCACCTTCGCGTCGGCGAAGTGGTGCACCACCGTGCGGAGGAACATCGGCTGCGGCAGGAAGTCGGCGTCGAACACCGCCACGAGCGAGCCCTTGGCGTACTTGAGCCCGTTGTCGAGCGACCCGGCCTTGTAGCGCGTGCGGTCGGTGCGGTGGATGTACACCGCGTCGATGCCGCGGCGCACGAGGTCGGCCACGCGGGCCTTCGAACGCTCGCGCGTGTCGTCGGTGCTGTCGTCGAGCACCTGGATCTCGAACCGGTCGCGGGGGTAGTCGATGCGCGCCACGCACTCGAGCAGCCGGTCGAGCACGTCGGGCTCGTTGAAGAGCGGGAGCTGCACGGTCACGCGCGGGAGCTCACCCTCGGGGAGCTGCCGCGGCGGCGCGGGCGGCAGCGAGGCGCGGTGCTTCCAGAGCATCCACACGAGCTGGCTCCGGTGCAGGCCGTAGAGCACCAGGAGCATCAGCACGGTCAGGTACGGGACGGCGATCAGCAACGTGGTCATCAGGTCCTCAGCGTCCTCCAGCGGATCGGCGCGTCTCTACCGCCTCGCGGGCTCGCGGCGCACCTTTCCGGCACCATCACCAGATCCGCGGATTCCATAGCCGCCGGGGCCCGTCGAAGTTGTCATCAACTTGTATTTTGTTGTCGGCGACTGTCGCTCCGCGGGCCGCGTGTACTAGCTAGATCCCTGCGTATGCACCCACGCGCGACGCCAGCGGCGATGCTCCTCGCGGCGATGTTCTGTCACTGCGGCTCCGACCCGATCCGCGCGCACCGGACCACGCGCGCGAGCCGCGAGCTCATGGTGGTGACCCGCCACCCCCACGCCGACGCGTACTTCGCCGCGGTGTACGGCCACCAGCACGCGCTCGGCGCGATCGACGCGCGGCGCGCCGAGCTGCTCGCCGGGCTCGCGCGCGCGGTGGGCCTCTTGCCCAACGCCGAGCGCCCCGACGTGATCACCGCGATGCGCGCGGCGATCGAGCGCGCGGGCGCCACGCGGGTGCGCGTGCGCTTCGACCCCGTGTCGACCGCGGCCGCCGTGGCGCGCGTCGAGGCGTGGTACGGCGCGCTCAACGCCGCGGGAGGCGAGCGCGAGGTCGCCGCGGCCATCGACGCGCGCTACGGCGAGATCGTCGAGTCGATCAGGGTCACCGTCGAGCCCGACGCGGGCGGCGAGGCCCTCGCCCCGCTCTTCGAAGCCGCCACGCGCGTGCTGCGCGACGCCGAGGCCACGCGGCGCTGCATGGAGGCGCTCACCCGCGACCCCTCGCCGGCCCTCTCGGGCGAGAGCGCCGCGCGCGCCGAGGCCCCGTCGTTCGCGGCCGAGTTCGACGCGGCGAGGACCTTCACCCGCGGCATCCGCGCGCGCGCCACGCTGCACGCGCAGGACAGCGCCGGCACCGAGCGCTGGGTCATCAACGCGCTCACGCCCGAGCGCAGGGAGGCTGAGCCCGACGAGGAGGAGGAAGAGAACCAGCCCCCCGGCGACCAATCGCTGCGCGAAAGTGGACTCCCCTCCACAAGCCGCCCGACAGTGGCCGTGAACAGGAGAGCGTCCATGGGATACACGGGGGCCGAGCGCCGCATCCATCGCGTGTATGTGACCCGCAACACCGAGTACCACGTGCGAGGGAGCGTCTGCGTGGGCGTGCGCGACCTGCGCAACGCCGCGTGGTGCGAGGCGCACCCCGCCATCGGCCGCGTGCTCGAAGGGGCGCTGCGCTACCAGGGCTCGGGCGTGCTGCCGGTGCTCGACGAGCCCCGCGTCGGCGACGCGATCTACTTTCGCAACGGCGAGCGCGACCTGGTGACCTCGCGCGTGCAGCGCATCGAGCGCCCGCACCTCGAGGTGGTGCGCGGCTACCGCGCGTGACTCAGCGGGTGGGGGCCTGCCAGCCGTCGCCGTCGACGTCGACGTAGACCGGGTTGGTGTAGCCGAACGCGTCTCCCGCCCCGACGGGCGCCAGCGACCCCCCGCGCACGAGCGCGAGGTAGTAGCTGTCCCTCGCGGGCCGCGCGTGCACCGTCGCGCGGAGGCGCACCGCGCCCGCGCGCCCCGGCGACCGCGCGTCGATCGCCGTGGCCCAGCCCGACGCGCCCGCCGTCGTCGAGGTGGTGAAGCCCCCGCGGCCGTCGCCCGCGAGCGCGAGGGGGCGGCCGTTCTCGAAGAGCACCAGCGAGCGCACGTCGACCCAGGGCGCCGCCTGCACCTCGACCTCGAGGTCGACGCCGCCGCCCGTGGCCCGCACCACGTCGCCCGCGCCCATGTGCACCGCGCCCCCCGTGAGGATGCGCACCACGACGCCGTTCGAGATCAGCACCCGCTGCGCGCGGATGGCCGCGAGGAGCATCGCGTCGGTGACCCGGTCGGGGCGGTCTTCGCCGACGAGCGCGAGGTTGTGCGGCCAGCCCGAGCCGTTGTTGCGCCCGTGCGTGTCGCTGTTGCCGAGCGCGCACACGCGGTCGCCGCGCGAGAGGAGCGAGAAGTAGTCGCGCAGCGTGGGGATCGACGACGGGTCGCGCCGCGCGGCCGACTGGAGCGCCGCGTCGGCCTCGGCGGTGTACTGCTCGGGCGCGCCGAACGACTCGTTGACCTCCATGGCCTCCCAGCCGTGAGCGAGGGGCTGGCGGCCCGTGAGGGTGACCGGGTCGAGCGCGATCGAGGTGAAGTAGCCCTTGAAGCCGTTGGAGCGCGGGTGCGACACGTGGAGCAGCGGCGCCCCCGCCTCGCGGCGCACCTTGTCGAAGAGCTGCTGCGCGTCGAGGCCCGCCCAGTACTGCGCGCCCACGAGGGCGCCCGGGTCCGCCGGGTCGACGGTGAGCGGGTAGGCGTTGAAGTGCCCGAGGCTCACCACCGAGATCTCGTTGCCGCGCATGGCGTTGAACCACCGCGTGAGCCCGAGCGAGCGCACGCAGGGGCCGAAGTCGGTCACGTTGTCGTGGTCGGTCGTGGCGGCCCACTCGAGGCCCTCGGCCACGTCTTCGAGCACGCGGCCGCAGAGCGAGCGCGGCGAGTCGATGCTGCCCACGGTGTGCTGGTGCAGGTCGACCGACACCATGCCCGCGGTGTCGACCACGCGCCGAAGGTCGGCCCGCAGCGTCGCCTCGCCGTTCGCGGGCACCGCCACCTCGACCTCGGCCACGTCGTACTCGTCGCCGCGCGAGACCGTGGCGCGGTAACGCCCCGGCTTCACGGCGATGCGGTCTTGACCGTTCAAGCTGTAGATCGCGCGGTGCAGCCCGTACGACTCTCGCTCGCCCTCGAGCTCACCCATCGCCCCGTCGGGCGCCTCGACGTCGAGCCCGCGCAGGCTCACCTTCACCGGCGCGCGCACGCGCTCACCGCCGTCGATCACGCCCAGGTCGAGCGCGAGCGTGCCCGACGAGCCCGTGGTGGGCATGGCCGTCGCCTCTCCGTCGGCGGCCACGGTCACGCGCACCGGCGCGCCGCGCGCGAGGCCCTCGTCGACGGCCACGAGCGCGTAGGGGCCGGGCGGCAGGGCCATGCGAAAGGCGCCGTCCATGCGGGCGCGCGCGACCGAGCGCGCGGCGGCGCCCGGCGCGTACGCGTCGCGGTACGCGTACACGAGGGCGTTGGCGGTGGTGCGCCCGGTGACCACGCCGAAGGGGTCGCGGCGCGCGCGCAGGAGGGGCTCGACCGCCGACGCGACGTCGCCGTCTCCCACGGAGACGTAGCGGGTGAAGCGCGCGGGCGCGCCCGCGGCGGCGCTCACGGTGTTGTAGAGCCCCACGGTGCCCGACGCGTCGACGACGGGAACGCTCAGCGGCCCCTCGGCGGCGCCGATGGCGTACGAGACGTGGCGGTCTCCCTCGCCCGGGTCGCTCACGCCCGCGAGGTACGTGATGGGCATCGAGGCGCGAGAGACGCTGCCGAAGCCCGTCTCGCCGTTGAAGAGCGTGAGGCCCGCGCCGAAGCCCAGAAAGTCTCCCGTAGAGGCGCTGGTGATGGCGTCGCCGTCGAGCGACTGCGCCTCGGTGACGACCTCGAGCACGTCGCTGCCCGGCCGGAGGATGTAGTGCGTGACCATGCGCACGCGCTGCTCGCGCGCGAGGTTGTCGAGCACCGCGAGGATGCGGCTCGGCCCGTCGACGCCCACCACGCGGATCGCCGCGGGCCTGCCGCCCGAGCCGTCACACGCCACCGCCACCTCGTCGACCGTCTGCACCCGGAACGCGAACGCGGGGAACATCTCGTGAAAGAGGTCCTGGCCCGGCGCGTCGCGCGGGCGCGTGCGGTCGGCGTCGATGAGGTTGCCGCCGTAGAGGCTGTAGGCCACGGCGCGCGCCGCGCCGCGGTCGCCCACGCGCCCCTGCACCACGAAGCGCACGCGGCTGTTGTAGATCTTCAGGTGCCCCACGCGCCCCGAGGCGCCCTCTCCGCCGATGAGCTCTGACTCATGGCGGATCACGCCCGCGCGCGCCTCCGACGCGTCGAGCGGCTCGTCGAGCGCGGGGGCCTCGCCCCCCATCGGGCACGCGTACGGGTCGACGTACGCGGCCAGCGGAGGGCGCTCGGAGGTGACATCGAGCGCGCCGTCGAGCGACGCGTCGGGGGCGGTCGAAGACGAGTCGTCGGTGCACGCTGCGCACGCGAGCGCGCACGCGACGACGACGGCCGCGCAGGATTCGCGATGGGGTCCCATGGGCCGCGAGAGTGCCATGAATCACGGCTTCTCGCGGAGTGGACAGGTGCCTTTGGGGACACTAGCGTTCGTGGCTGCATGAGCACCGAGCCCGCGACCGCATCGCCCGACGACGCCCCCGAGGGGGTCGAGACGCCCGTACGCCCCGCGCGCAGGCGCGAGAAGAAGAAGACGTGGGGGCGTTGGGCCGCGCTGGGGCTGGTGCTCACGGCCATCGGTCTCATCGGCTCGACGCTCGGCGGCTCGGCGCTCGTGTACTCGAAGTACGTCGACGAGGTGATGGCGCCCGGCGAGGCGCGCCACTGGGTCGGCCGCACGCTGCGGGTCGAGGGCCTGGTGGTGCCCTCGTCGATCGAGAACCGCCCGGGCACGAGCGAGTACCGCTTTCGCGTCACGCGCAACCACGCGGTGATGCCCGTGCACTACCGCGGGATCGTGCCCGACACCTTCGCCGACTGCGCGGGCGTGACGGTGCGCGGCGTGCTCGGCGACGACGGGATGTTCACCGCCGACGAGATCGTCGCCAAGTGCCCGAGCCGCTACGAGGCGGCCTCGGTGGTCAACGGCGAGTGCGTGATCGGCGTGACGCCCGAGCGCGGGCCCAACGGCCAGCCCATGCACCAGGGCGTCGCGCCCGCGCGCTGACGGTCACCGACGGCGGCGCGGCGGGATCGGGTGCGCGTCCGCGCGGGGTGATGACGTAGGCGATCGCGCATCCGCGCGGGTGATGCGGGCGTGATGGTTGCGCATCCGCGCGGGTGATGCGGGCGTGATGGTTGCGCATCCGCGCGGGTGATGCGGGCGTGATGGTTGCGCATCCG
>JBDHVF010000479.1:0-6528 GCA_039809605.1 Polyangiales bacterium
GCAGTGAGATCGCCTCCCTTGTGACAACCCATCAGGCGCATCCGACTCGGAAACTGAAGTCGTACGAGATCCTGCCTACCCAGGACGTCGCGGTCCGCGGATTGACGGGTGGTGGATGTGAGTGCCAGGGAAGCCGAGGACTCCAAAATAACAAGGTGCTAGCGTCGGCATCAAACGAGTTCGCTTCACCGAACCGTCCTTCGGTGGCCCGTGATGAGAGGGCTGAGCCTCTTTGGAGAGTCGATCAAGCAGCGTTGATCGGACGACGCTCACCTCCCGTGTCAACCACACTCCCAGGCTCCGTCGTCGGCCCTGGCGCCATGCGGGGCGTGCCTACCGTTCCTGTCGTGCCCAGGGTCGTGAATCCGCTGGGCACGCCAATCTCCAGCACCCCCTCTGATTCCGGCTCCGCGGGCGCATTCGAGACCTCTGCAACCGCCATCCTTGCCGGTGCATGTGCTTCCCGTCCGAACGGAGCGCTCGTCATCTCCGGAAATACCTATGATGGCGATCCGCGTGGTCAGCGAAGGTCTGGGGCCACTGCGATCGGCGCCGTGTGGATTTCGGACGGGCTTAATCCAACTAGAATTGCAGATTTTCGCCGCATCACTGCCGCGGAGATCATGGATCAGATTCCCGGCCTTATTGCCCCGGATCCGCCTCCTCCCGCTGTGCCAAGCACGAAGTCTGGCTGGGCGACCAATGGCGATACGCATGTGGTGGCGAGTTCGGCCACTGATGCGCCATTGTCCAGCGCTCATCGAATTCTCTTCTCGTTGCTTCTCACTCGCACATGGCCGCATGGGGATTTTGGCCATCCGCAGACGTTGATGCCATCTAGCTTTCCTGATGGTATCGTCGTGTTCAGATCCGATGATTGCGGAGACAGTTGGAACTACACCGTCATCCCAAATCCGCCAGAAATCGAGGCACAAATCGCAAGAGGGAATAGTCCGTTCTTTGACAAACCACATATCGTGGTGCATCCGTCCCACGCCAACCGGGTGTACGTCGTTAGCGAAACCCTCACATTCGGCCCGCTTATCGCTGTATCCAACGACGGAGGCGCGACCTTCAGCACGTTCGCACCGATTCGCTTCAATGGGATGCGCCCTCGGACAGGGTCATTCTTTTATACGATTCAAATAAACACTGCGGCAGATGCTCTCGTCATGGTCTGGGAGGAACCCACGGGAGTCGGCCCGATGGGCGCTAATTGTGATAGCCCGCCTCGGGGATCGATTCAAACGGTTTCCTGGTGGGTCACGTGGACATCAGACCCTTCAGGTGTCAACTGGAATAGCCCTGCGATGATTACCACGGGGCTCAGCCGTTGCAAGGCTACGGAAGGGACTGACTCGATGTATCTTGGCGTGCGCAATGGACGTCGCCGGGCCGGGTTCGTGGTCGCCGCAAACGGTCACGGCGTCGTAGCGGTCACCCAATACAACAGCGAACTTGATAGCGAACAGGTCAATGTCTATGAGTCTCCGGATTGCATGTTGTGGAATCGAGCGCTTCAGGTGCCGGTCGGGGCAGGAAGCTCGAGCCGCAATCGCGATCATTTCCTTCCCATGCTCACGCGGAACTACTACGACCTCTCTGATCCTCACGTCGTTCTAGCGTGGTACGATACGCGTGAGAGCGACGACGGAACCGAAGCAGGGGTCTACGCCCTCTCGTCTGAGTCTCACGGCTCGCCCGGAACATGGGAATATCACTCAGAGTCCATGCTTCGCGCGCGGATCCTAGCCAGTCGACTCTCGAGTGATCCACGACGGATTCGTAACTATCTAGGGTCTGATAGTGGTAAACTTGGCGAATATTGGGGGCTGACTCCGTTCGTCAACCGCGGAGAGGTTCAATATCTCTTTGCATGGATGTGGCCTGGTCCGGTGGTGCCCATGCTCGGTCTACCTCTGAGTGAGATTCAAGCTCGCCTCGCAAGGGTCATTGACCAATGACGGGACACGGGTCTTTCGGGGCAGTCTCTGAGAGCCGCGCTTCGTGATGGGGCAGCGGCTACGACTGCTGCTCTGCATCCTGCTCGGCGGCGCTTGGGGATGTGAGCAGACCGTGGTCGGAAGCGCCGCGCGAGACGCTGCGACGGTGGATGCTAGAGACGGTGCCGACGTCGCGCTGGACGTGACCACGCCCAGTTCATGGAGCGATGCGGACCCGTCAGACTGCATCGCATTGGCGCTCTGCTTCCACTCGCTCCCGTTGGGCCATGTCTACGAGGTATGGTGCAACGCAGGCCAGGTGTGTTGCCGATTCGAGTTCGTGCTTCCTGAGGGCTACGATGATTACCAGGGACATGCCCCACTTCAATGCCAGCGTCCAATGTACTGCTCCGATGGCGGGGTGTATGACGCTGGCCTTACCTACGCTTGCCCATGAAGAACCATGTCGATGAGCCAGCTCTTTGTTTCCCCAGGTTGAAGAGTCTCCGTTGGCATCGATGAGGCGTCCGCCATGACGCAGACCACCCACGCCCGACGACCGCGCGGGCGCTTCCTTCGCCCGTGCCAGAAGCCACTGATCGCCGCTCGAACGCACGGCGCGTTCGTTCAAGGCGGCCGGCGCGTGCACATCGCCGCGCGGGTCGTCTATCGTCGCCCGCGATGACGCGCCCGTGGTCGTTCGTGCTCCCCGCGCTGGCTGCGCTCCTCGCGGGCTGCGACGACGCGACGCCCGGCGCCGCGCCGCGGCCGTCGCCAGCCTGCCAGCCCGACGCGGGCCTCGCACCGGGCCTGCGCACGCTCGCGCGCGTCACCGCGCCCAACGGAGGCACCGGACAGACCGCGGGCCACCTCAGCGACCTCGCGATCATGGGCGACGACCTCTACCTCGCCAACGCGCAGGACGCCGTCGCGACCTTTCGCCTGCAAGACGGCACCGGCGTCGCGTCGACGGCGCCGCTCGCCGAGGGCGTCGACCCGCACCGCCCGAGCCTGCACACGGCCGTGGCGCTGCACGAGCGCTCGGGCACGCTCTACGGCGCGTACGCGCTCGGCGACTACGTCGCGTCGTACCGGCTCACGCCCGGCCGCGCGCCGAGGCTCCTCGCGGAGCGCGCGCTCGACGACCCGAGGCTCGGCGCGCGCGACCTCGCGGTCTCGGGCGACGTGCTCTACCTCGCGCTGTTTCACCACGGGCTCTTCGCCGCGAGCATCGGGGCCGACGGAGCGCCCTCGGACCTTCGTGACACGGGCCTCGGCGGAGACGTGCGCGCGGTCGAGGTCTCGGGCGACCGCGCCGTGGTGCTCGACGCCGAGCGGGGGATGGTCGTCGCGCGCGTCGAGGGGCGCGCCGTGACCGAGACCGCGCGGCTCGCGCTCGACGGCCCGCGCCTCGACCTCTCGGTGCGCGGCGACGTCGCGTACGCGGCGCTCGGGTCCGAGGGAGCCGCGGTGGTCGACCTCGCGGGCGGGCGCCCGACGCTCCGCGCGATGCTGCGACCGCCGGGCGTGGTCACGTCGGTCGACGGCGACGGATCGCTCGCGGCCGTGGCGTGCACGTCGGGGGTCTTTCTCTACGACCTCTCGGGCGCGTCGCCGAGGCTCGCGGGCTACGACCCCTCGCACGCGATCACCCTGCGCGTGCGCTTTCACCGCGGGGAATTGCTCGCGGCCGACTGGCTCGACGTGGTGCGCTACCGCGTCGACGGCCACGGGCGCGTGAGCGCGCTCGACGTGGCGTGGGGAGCGTACGACCGCCCCGGCGCCCGCTCGCTCGTGGTCGCGCGCAACGTCGGCGGAGACCCGCTGGGCCTCGTGGTGATGCACCGCGGGGGCGACCTCGCGCGCGCGACCGTGGCGGGCGGCGAGACCTTTCACGCCGAGGTGCCCGACGCGGCCTTCGAAGTGCGCGGGGAGTACCGGGAGTTCAGCCCCGTGGTGCAGGCCCGCGACGCGCAGGGCTGCGCGCTCGACGGCTTCTCGCCGAGGGTCGTTCAGCGCGTCGCGCCGCCCGGCGGACGATCGCCCCCGGCCGTGGGCGACCCGATGCCCTCGCTCACGCTCGCGCGACCCGGCGGCGGCACCGTGACCGTGCCCGAAGCCGGTCACGTCTCGCGTGTGGTGTTCTGGTCGGCCGACTGCGCCGCGATGTGGCCCGAGGTCGAAGACCTCGACTGGCTCGCGGGCGCGGGGCGTCCGGTCGACGGCGCCGAGGCCGTGCTCGTCTCGTCCGACGACCCCGCGAGGACGCGCGTCACCGACCGCTGGCCCCTGCGCAACGTGCGCCTCGCGTTCTGGGGCTCGCCCTTCGACAACGTGCCGCCCGAGGTGCAGGCGACGGCGTCGCGCTATGGCGGCGACGTGTACGAGGGCGGCTTCGTCAACCCCGAGATGCTCTCGGGCGCGCAGCACCCCACGGACTACCTCGTCGAGCGCGACGGCGTGGTGCGCGCCGTCGAGCGCCTCTACCGCGGCGCGTTCCCGCTGCGGTAGCCGCGGGCTTCTCGCCGCGCGGGGGTGCGGGTAGACTGCGCCCCGTCGTGCATCTCCGGTTCGTCGCCTCTGCTCTGGTGCTCCTCGCGTGTACGAAAGACCCCGGAGCGCCGCGCGACGCCGAACCCCTCGACGGCGTGGCCCGCCCCGCCGACGCCTCCGCCGACGCGCGCGCGATGGACGCGCCCCCGCGGCCCACGGACGTCGGCACGCCCGCGCCCCTCGAAGACGGCGGCGCGGCGGTGTCAGACGCCCCGGTCTCGCTCGGCGCGGGCTTCGTCGAGCTGTCGTCGTTCTACGACGCGGGCGCGGTGTTCCCGGTGCTCCAGGGGCACGAGTTCGGCGAGCCCGAGGTCACCTACGGCGTGTTCGGCGACCTCGACGGAGACGGGCGGAGCGACGTGTACCTCGCGCCCGAGTTCCTCGACCGCGGACCGCGCGACCGCCGCGCCATCGCGCTGCGCTACGACCTCGAGGCGCGCGCCTTCACACGCCTGCCGGGCTTCGACGGGCGCATGGCCGTGCGCGCGATCACCGACCTCGACGGCGACGGCAACGTCGACCTCATCGGCAGCGTCGACCGCCTCGCGGTCGCGTGGGGCACCGGCCCAGGACGCTTCGCCGACCCCTCGCTCATCGCCTCGGTCAACGGCCTGCCCGCGCCCGAGAACTTCGCGGGCGTCACGCTCGCCGACCTCGACGCCGACGGGTGGCTCGACATCGTCGTCACCGCCGCGACGTGCTGCCCGACGTGCAAGCTCATCGCGCCCTACCTCGCCACGGGCCCGCGGCGCTACGAGCTCCAGTGGTCGGCCGTGCCCGAGGGGCCGCAGACGAGGCCCTACATCGTCGGCGTCGCGGGCGCGCTCGACGGCTCGCCGCTCCTCCTCGCGCTCGGCGGCGGGTGCGAGACCGAGACGCGCTCGCCCGTGATGTTCCGCCGCGCGTCGAGCACGGGCCCGCTGCGCTTCGAGGGCTTCGAGCCCACCCCGCGCGAGTTCGTCATCGGCGGCACGGCGCCCTTCCTCTCGAAGCTCATCCCCATGGGCGCCACCATGGGAGACCTCGACGGCAACGGCACGCTCGACCTCGTCGTCTCGCTCGACGCGGCGCTGGCCTTCTTCGAGATCACCCCGACGCTCCCCTGGATCGACCGCTCGCTCGACACCTCCATCGCGCACCACTACGACCGCGCGGGGCACGAGCTTTTGCCCTGGGCCATGGCCCTCGTCGACGTCGACCGCGACGGGCGCCCCGACATGGTGACCACCCACGGCCACGACCTCGGCCGGTGGGACAACCCCGCGCTCGCCAGCGTGCGGCAGCGCGTGACGGTGCACCGCAACCGCGGCCTCTGGCGCTTCGACGACGTGACCGACGCGTCGGGCCTCGGCCGCGAGGGCCAGTGGCGCAGCCTCACCGTGGGCGACCTCGACCTCGACGGCGACCCCGACCTCGTCGTGGGCGGCGACGCCGAGGTGCCCAGGGTGTACCGCAACGACGGGCCCGCCGACCGGCACAGCCTGGGGCTTCGGCTCCACGGCACCACGAGCAACGCGCTCGGCCTGGGCGCGCGCGTCGAGGTCGTGGTCGCCGAGGGCAACGCGCCGCAGGTGTACGTCGCGGGCCACATGCTCTCGGCGGGCGCGTGGATCGAGCCGCTGGTGTTCGCGGCCACGGGCTCGGCGCCGACGGCCTCGCGCGTGACCGTCACCTGGCCGTCGGGCGTGGTGCAGGAGCTTCGCGACGTGCCCACGGGCGCGCTTCGAGACGTCACCGAGCCCGCGCTGATCGCGGTGGAGCCCGCGGTCCGCAGGGTTCCCGCCGACGGCATGACCGCCGCGCGCGTCACGGTCACGCCCCGCGCGCGCGACGGGGGCTTCGACCGCGCGGCGCGCGTCGAGCTCGCGCTGGTCGACGGCGACCGGCGCACGAGCCTCGAGCTCACCGCGGGCGACGACGCGTGGACGGCCTCGGTGCCTCCGCGCAGCGCGCCCGGGAGCGCGGTGCTCGAGCTGCGCGTCAACGGCGCCGTGTCGGGGATTCTCCCGCGTCTCTGGTGGGGAACACCGTA
>JBDHVF010000480.1:0-6525 GCA_039809605.1 Polyangiales bacterium
CGTAGCGGGCGAGGAGCGCGGCGGCCGCGGCCGACGCGACGGCGCAGGGCAGCGCGACGAGGGCCGTGCGCTCGAGCGCGCGGCGCCGCGCGAGGGCCACGAGCAGCCGGGGGAGCGGCGCGAGCGAGTCGAGGGCGTGGGCCATGCGCTGCGCGGGATTATGAAGGCCGCGCCCCACGGCGCCACAACCCTGTTGTGACCCGCGCGGCAACCGGCGAGTATCCGGCACCGGTCATCACTTTCACGAACGAGAAGCGCGCCATGAACGACCCGATCAACCCCCTCGAAGTGCCCCCGATCGAGCGGCCCGACTGGCCGCGCCACGCGCCGGGCGTGTACCCCATCCTCGTCTGCGTGGAGTTCGACGAGACCGGGCACAACGCGCTCGAGCAGGCCATTCGCCTCGCGGCGACGCACGGTCGCGCGCCCCTGCACGTCGCGCACGTGGTGGCCGACACCAACCCCTCGGGCCGCGAGGCGGTGATCTCGCGGCACACGACCGAGCTCGAGGCCGCCGAGCGGCAGCTCAAGGAGTTCGTCGCCGCGCGCCTCGGCGAGCGCGCGCTCGACGTGAGCTACCACGTGCGCATCGGCGAGGTGGCGCCCACGGCGCTCCAGCTCGCGCTCGACTACGACGTCGAGGTGATCGTGGTGGGCACGCACGGCCGCAAGGGCGTGCGCAAGCTGGCGTTCGGCTCGGTCTCCACGGCCCTCGTCGAGGCCGCGCGCTGCCCCGTGCTCATCGCCGCGCCGCGCGATTTCGAGGGCATGTCGCCCACGCTCAAGCCCGACCCGCCGCGCCCCGCCGTCTCGGGCTAGATCTCGCCGAGCAGCGCGATCGCGCAGGCCGAGCCCGCGGGGCCCGCGCCGAGGATCACCACCTTCGGCCCTCTCATCACGTCCTCCGGGCGCAGCGGCCGTCACACTCCCGCGGTGGGGAGACCTCGCGCCGCCGCGCGTCCACGGTGCAGAGTCGCATTGACACGAAGTTTTCGCGTCTTCTAGGGTGCCACGCGGGTCCCATCGTCGGAGGTCACCGCGTGCAGCGTTCCCGTCTCGTCTTGTCTGTCGGCGTCGCGCTCGGAGCCCTCGCGCTCGGGCAGCGCTCCCCCGCGTCGGATCTGCGCGGCACGCTCCAGGGCGCCGACTCGCTCTCGCCCTCGCCGCGTCCGCTCCCCGCCCGCTTCCGCGCCGCGTACTGGGAGGTGCCCAACGGCGTGGTACCCATCGCCGCCCCGCGCGCCAGCGTGGAGTTCGACCTCGGCGTGATCCTCACGGGCCCTGGCATCGCCGAGAGCACGCAGCCCGTGAGCATTCGCGTCGAGGGGGGCCGCTGCCGCCCCGGCACCGTGGTGGTCACGCCCGGCACCACGCTCGACATCACCAACGCCGACCTCGTGGGCCACGAGCTCTACGCCGTCGCCCGCGGCGCGACCGAGCCCGCGGTGCCCGCGCAGGTGATCTCTCCCCGCGCGCGGCGCCAGATCCAGCTCGCGCGGGCGGGCGTGTACGAGCTCCGCGACGCGCGCCAGCCGTCGTTCCGCTGCTGGGTGATCGCGGGCCCCGGGCAGGGGCGCATCCTGCTGCCCAACGCCGCCGGGGCCTTCGCGGCCACGGGCCTCGCCGACGGAGACTACACCGTGAAGGTCTATTACGAAGGCGCCGAGCGCGCGTCGCAGGCGGTGCAGGTGCGCGGGCGCGAGGCGCAGGTGCAGGTGTCGCTCGGCGGGGGCGGCGCGGCCGCGGCGCCCGCGGGCGAGGGCGAACGCCGCCACGGGGAGCGCTGAGCGATGCTGTTCTCGCGCTTCTGGATCCTCCTGCTCGCCGCGGTGACGGGCGTCTCGATCGCCGCGATGACCCTCGCGCGGCGCACCTACGAGTCCGACCGCGCCTCCGACGCGGCCGCGCTCCTCACGAGCGACCGCAAGCTCCTCGACGAGTTCTTGCGCCGCGACGCGCGCACGCGCATCGACGACCTGGCGCCGGTGAGCTCGAACGCGGCGCTCGTGACGGCGCTCGAGGGCGCCACGCGCCGCGCCGACGACACGCCCGCGGCCATCGGAACGGCCATCACCCAGCGGCTGCGGGAGCTCAACCAGGGCCTCGGCGCGCTGCGCGGCGACGTGATGATCGCCGTCGACCCGCGCGGCGTGGTCGTGGGCCGCACGGGCATCGGCGAGGGCGAGGTGGGCACCCACCTCGGCGGGCTCCCGCTCGTGCAGAGCGCCGTCGCGGGCAACGTGCGCGACGACCTCTGGGAGCTCTCGGGCCAGGCCTACCGCATGGCCGCGCGCCCGGTCATCTCGCAGGGCCGCTACTACGTGGGCGCGATCGTGCACGGCATGGCCATCAACGACGGCTTCGCGAGCAC
The DNA here is from genome assembly GCA_039809605.1 of Polyangiales bacterium. Classification (GTDB taxonomy): domain Bacteria; phylum Myxococcota_A; class Polyangia; order Polyangiales; genus CAISKJ01. The sequence continues at coordinate 2,372 of JBDHVF010000480.1, forward strand.
CGTGGCGCAGCTCGCGCCCGGCGCGTCGGTGATGTTCTTCGGCCCCGACGGGATGTACGCGTCGTTTCACCCCGTGCCCGAGCGCGGGCAGCGCCGCGCGCCGTCGCCCGCGGTGCTCGTCGAGCAGCTCCGCCGCGTGCGCGGCCTCGACGCGTGGAAGGCCCGCGGCGTCACCGACGCCATGCCCGCGAGCGAGCGCGACGACGACAACGGCGTGGCCGTGTTCGCGGCGCTGGCCGGCGTGGTGGGCGCGGCCGGCGGCGGCATCGCCCTCGCGCGCGCGGTGCCGACGATGCCCGCGGACTTCCTCCTCAAGGCCTCGAAGGAGGACCTCGCCCGCGTGCCCGGCGCGGCCATCGTGCTCGCGGCCCTGCTGCTCGCGGCGCTCGGCAACCTCTTCGTCTTCATCGAGTACGACACGAAGAAGAAGAAGCTCCTCCAGGCGTTCAGGGGCCTCGCGGCCGAGGGCACGCACATCGACCCGCTCACCCTCGGCGGCTTCGCGCGCGACGTCGCCGTGGTCGCCAACGACGGCATCGACGAGGTGGTCAAGCGCGAGGTGCAGCGCTCGGCGGGCCGCGGCGTGCGCAACGTCAACGAGCTCGAGAGCCTCTTGAGCGGCGCGCCGCCCGAGCCGAAGGCCCCGATGTCGTCGCCGTCGTTCACCCCGTCGTTCACGCCCACGCCCGCGCCCTTCGTGCCGGGGCCTCCCGTGGTGTCGCCCGTCGGCGCGCCGACGGGGCCCGGCGCGCGGCCCGCGCCGCCGCCGCCGCCCAACGTGCGACGCGCCCAGCCCGTGCAGGTCGACGAAGACGAGCAGCCCACGCAGATGGGGTCGTTCCAGGGCGCGAGGCCCGCGGGGGTCGCGCCCGCGGCGACGGACGAAGAGGGCCAGCACTGGCGCGAGGTCTACGAGCAGTTTCTCGCGCGCAAGCGCGAGTGCAACGAGCCCATCGAGGGCCTCACGTTCGAGAAGTTCTCGACCACGCTCCAGAAGCACAAGGACCAGCTCATCACCCGCACGGGCTGCCGCGCGGTGCGCTTTCAGGTCTACGTGAAGGAGGGCAAGGCCACCCTCAAGGCCACGCCCGTGCGCTGAGCTACAGCGCGCGGCCCTGCCCCCCGTCGATCGGCACGCACGCGCCCGTCACCCACGACGCGCGCTCGGAGCACAGGAACGCCACCACGCTCGCCACCTCGTCGGGCGCGCCGAAGCGGCCCCAGGGCATGTCCTCGCGGAGCATCTTCGCGACCCCATCGGGGTCGCGCCTCTGGCGCCGCTCCCACGACCCGCCCGGGTGCAGGATCGACCCGGGCGCCACGGTGTTCACGCGGATCCTGTGCCTCGCGAGGTCGACGGCCATCTCCTTGCCGAGCGCGATCAGCGCGCCCTTGGCGGTGACGTAGGGCGCCGAGGGGCCGTACTCGCGGCCGTACACGCTCGACACGTGCACGATGGCGCCGCCGCCGTGGGCCTTCATCCAGTCGACGGCGCGGCGCGAGCAGAGCACCGCCGCGTGGAGGTTCAGGTCGAGCACGCGCGCCCAGTCGTCGGCCGTGGCGACGTCGAACGACCCGCTGCCGAGCGAGCCGCCGGCGTTGTTCACCAGCACGTCGATCGCGCCCCAGCGCGAGACCGTGTCGTCGACCGCGAGCGCCGCGCCGCCGGGCGTGCTCACGTCGGCCGCGACCCCGTGCGCTTCGAAGCCCTCGGCGGCGAGCGCCGCGACGGCCGCGTCGAGCGTCTCGGGCGTGCGCCCGCAGAGCGTGACGCGCGCCCCCTCGCGCGCCAGGGCCCGCGCGATCGCCAGGCCGATGCCGCGGGTGGAGCCGGTGACGAGCGCCGCGCGCCCGGTGAGCGAGAGGTCCATGCGCAGGGGCGCTAACGCAACGCGCCCGCGACCGCAATGGCGCCGGTCAGTACACCGCCCGCACGTCGCGCACCGTGGGGTCGCTCGCCTGGAGCGCCGGCAGCAGCACGCCCTTGAGCGTGTACGACTGGCCGGGGCAGCCGCGGCACGCGCCGCCGAAGCGCACCTCGACCACGTCGCCCGCGCGTCGCACGAGCGCGATCGTGCCGCCGTCGACGGCCACGAGCGGCGCGACCACGTCGGCCACCGCGCGCTCGAGCTCACCCTGGTTCGCAGCGTCGTTCGCCATCTGGAGCAGCGCGGATCATACCGGAAGCCCCCGCGCGGGCGCGCCACGAATTCATCGCCCGAGGGGCGACGCGCGGCGGAGGGGAATTACGACACTCGTGCGTCGCGCGTGTCTCACGCCGCGCTCGAAGATGTTCAGGGGCGTCTCGTTCACTACTTGCGCGCACGACGGTGCGCATGCATAACTTCGTTCAGCGGCGGCGCCGGCGTTCCCCCCCCCCACGCCAATGGCGCTGCCGCTTTTCATTTCCCAGGGAGGCGCGGCGGTACGTGGTCAGAAAGTGGCCCCGACGCCGCCCTCCCTGGTACCCGTCGCGGGGCGCATGAAACCGCACCATCGAGCCTGGATGGCCTGCCTCGCGGCGGCCCTGCTCTCTGCCCACACCGCGGCGGCGCAGGTGCCTCCACGGCGCGTGGCCTACGGCGCCGCGTCGCCGGGCGCGGCCTCTCCGCAAGCCGACCCGCAGCGCTCGGCCGACCTGCGCGACGGCACCGCGGTGCCTCGCGGCGTGCGCTCGGTGCGCATCGAGCGCGAGGGCGAGGTGATCCGCGTTCGCCCGCACGGCGAGGCCCCGCGTCGAGGCACGGCCGCGCGCGGCGCGCTGCTGCCCGCGCTCGAGGCCACGCAGGGCGTCGGGTGCCGCGGGTACTGGGTGCGCGTGGGCGCCGACGCGTGGGTGTGCAGCGACGGCGGCGTCACCCTCTCGCACGACGCCCCGCAGGCGACCGCGCTGCCCGTGGTGCCCGACGGGCAGGTGGTGCCCTACCAGTACGCCTACGCGACGCGCGCGGGCGTGCGCACCTACCGCCGCCTCGACGACGTGCGCGACGACAACTGGGCCGAGGAGCTCGAGCGCGGCATGTCCGTGGCCGTGACGGGCACCGCGCGCGTCGACGAGGGCACCTTCGTGCGCACCGCGAGCGGGCGATGGGTGGCCCTGAGCGACCTCTCGTGGGCGTCGCCGAGCGAGCGCGCGGGCGTCTTCTACGAGCCCGGCGAGGCGCTCTCGTCGGTGGCCTTTCTGCGCGCCGACGCGCGCGCGTGGCCCACGCTCGACGAGGCCGCGCAGGGCCGCAGCGCCACGCCCCCGGTGCTCCTCTCGCGCCGCGACGGCGCGCACGTGCGCGAGGAGCAGCGCGCGCGCGGAAGGATGTGGGCGCGCCTCGACGCGGGCTGGGTGCCCTCGTCGATGCTCCTGCGCCCCGAGGTGCCCGCGGCGCCTGCCGACGTCGCCGAGAACGAGCGCTGGGTCGACGTCGACCGCGGCCGCCAGCTCCTCGTGGCCTACGAGGGCGCGCGCCCGGTGTTCGTCACGCTGGTCTCGACGGGCCGCCGCGGCAACGAGACGGTCGCGGGCGAGCACCGCGTGTGGGTCAAGCTCGCGACGACCGACATGTCGAACGTCGACAACGTCGACCTCTACTCGGCCACGGCGCTCTACACGGTCTCGCGCGTGCCGTGGGTGATGTTCTTTCACAACGACCAGGCGCTGCACGGCGCGTTCTGGCACGACCGCTTCGGCGCCGCGCACTCGCACGGCTGCGTGAACCTCGCGCCGCGCGACGCCGCGTGGCTCTACGCCTGGGCGCCGCCCAACGCCCCGCCGGGCTGGACGGCCGTCATGCCCACGGCCGCCGACCCGGGCCTGCGCGTGCGGGTGCGAGGCGCTCCAGGCGCTACGGCTTCTTCTTCATCGTCACCACCGGGCGCAAGATGGCCTTGCCGTCCTTGATGGTCACGTCGAGGCGCACGTCGGCGTCCTGGTACTTCTCGGCGAGGCGGGGGAGCGTGTCCTTCACCTGCCTGGCGACGGTCTCGAAGCGCACGTCGGCGCTCTCGCCGGTCTGCTTGCGCGCGGCGATGTAGCGGTCGTAGAGCTGCCGCATCGCGGGGTCTTCCGCGGGTGTGCTCGGGCGCGGGGGCGGCGGCGCCGCGGGCGGGCGCGCGACGCCCACGGGCGTGGGGGCGCGCGGGGCGTCGGAGCGCGTCGCGGG
>JBDHVF010000481.1:0-6525 GCA_039809605.1 Polyangiales bacterium
GCTCACGGTGCGCTCGAGCGCGCTCGACGCCGAGGTGGTGGTGCGCGGGCGCAGCTACCGCGCGCCGGTGCGCGTCGACCTGCCGCCGGGCTCGGCGCCCGAGATGGTCGAGGTCGCCGCGCCGGGCCGCGCGCCGCGGCGCATGTGGATGGTGCTCGACTGCAACACCGAGGCGCAGATCGACCTCACCGACGAGGCCCCGCCGCAGCCCGCGGCGCCCCCGCAGGGCGCGGCGCCGCTCACGGGCGAGGTCGTGCGCCGGGTCGTCGAGCAGCACGCCGGCCAGATCGAGGACTGCCGCAACCGCGCCCGCGTGCGCAACCCCACCATGCGCGGACAGGTGCGAATCACGCTGGTCATCGACCCCACGGGCCGCGTGCGCCGCGCGACGTGGAGCGACAACGAGCCCGCGCAGCTCCAGGTGCTCGGGTGCATCACGTCGGCGATGCGGCGGTGGACCTTCCCGGCGTCGGGCTACGGCGGCGACTTTCTCACCGTGCAGACCTTCGACCTCGGGCCGTGAGCGTCAGCCGTTCTTGCGGGCGAACTCGCGCATGAAGTCCGCGAGGGTCTTGACGTCGTCGGGCGAGACGGCGTTGTACATCGACACGCGGATGCCCCCGACCGAGCGGTGGCCCTTCAGGCCCACCATGCCGGCCTTCTCGGCCTCGGCGACGAAGCGCGCCTCGAGCTTCTCGTCGGCGAGCCTGAAGACCGCGTTCATCAGCGAGCGCGCGGAGACGTCCACCGGGCAGCGGTAGAAGCCCGCGTGCGCGTCGACGGCGCCGTAGAGCGTCGCGCCCTTGGCGCGGTTGCGCGCCTCGACGGCCGCGAGGCCGCCGAGCGAGCGCACCCACCGGAGCGTCTCGCGCACGAGGTAGATCGCGAAGGTGGGCGGGGTGTTGTAGAGCGAGTCGGCCGCGGCGTGCACGCCGAAGCGAAAGATCTTCGGGATGTCGTCGCGGCAGGCGGCCAGCACGTCGCGCCGCACGAGCACCATGGTCATGCCCGAGGGGCCGAGGTTCTTCTGCGCGCACGCGTACACGAGCCCGAAGCGCGACACGTCGAAGCGGCGCCAGAGGAAGTCGGAGCTCATGTCGGCCACCAGCGGCGCGGCGCCCGTGTCGGGCCACCGCTCGTACTGCGTGCCCTCGATGGTGTTGTTGCTGGTGATGTGCACGTACGCCGCCGCGGGGTCGAACGCGTGCTCGTCGGGCTGCGGGATGCGCGTGTAGCGCCCGCCCAGGTCGGGCCCGGCCTCGCGCGCGGCGCCGACGTTGCGGGCCTCTTCGAAGGCCGCGCGGCCCCAGTGGCCGGTGACCACGTAGTCGGCGCTGCAGCCGGGCCCGAGGAGGTTCATCGGCACCGTGGCGAACGCGTGGTGCGCCCCGCCGTGGAGTAGCAGCACCGCGTGCGAGTCGGTGAAGCCCAGGAGCTCGCGCACCAGGGCGATGGCTTCGAAGTGCACGGCCTCGTAGGTCTTGCCGCGGTGGCTGTGCTCCATGATCGACATGCCGGTGCCGGCGTAGTCGAGGAGCTCGTCGCGCGCGCGCTCGAGCACGGGCAGCGGGAGCGCCGCGGGCCCTGCGTTGAAGTTGATCACCCGGTGCTGCATGGCGGCGCACACTACACCTCGCACCCGCCGCGGGCCACACGACGGCGTCGCGCGCCACTTGAACCGCGGTGCCCTCTGGGCGATGAGTCACGCCATGACCCGCGCCCCCGACGCGCCCCCTCCCCCGCTCCGCATGAACGCCTCGTCGTTCGCGCTGCCCGTGGGCATGCGCGACATGCTCCCGGCGCGCGCCGCCACGCGCAGGGCCCTCGCGCGCGCCGTGATGGGGGCGCTCCAGCGGAGGGGCTACGACCCCGTGGTGCCGCCCGTGTTCGAGCGCGAAGACGTGATCGCCCGCGGCCTCGGCGGGCGCGTGCGCGGCGACCTCGTGCGCTTCCTCGACCCCGACACGGGCGAGGTGATGGCGCTGCGGCCCGACATGACCCCGCAGGTCGCGCGCATGGTCGCCACGCGCTACCGGGGCGCGCCCCTGCCCGTGCGCCTCGCGTACGAGGGCAGCGTGGTGCGGCGCCCGCGCGGGCGCTCGCGACGTCACCGCCAGGTCGCGCAGGCGGGCGTCGAGTGCGTGGGCGCGCCGGGCACCGACGCCGACGCCGAGGTGATCGCGACGGCGTGCGAGGCCCTCGCCGCCGCGGGCCTGACCGAGGGCGTCTACGTCGAGGTCGCGCACGCCGAGCTCACGCGCATGGCGCTCTCTCTCTCGCCCGCGGCCCTGCGCGACGACGTGGCCGACGCCCTCGCGCGGCGCGACCGCGCGGCGTGGGGGCGCCTCTTGCCCGCGCACCCCGACGCCGCCCGCGCGCTCGACGCGCTCACGGCGCTCGCGGGCGACGCGCGCGTGATCGACGAGGCCGCGAGGGCGCTCGGCCCCGAGGCGACCGCGGCGCTCGGCGAGCTCGCTGCGCTGCGCGACGCGCTCGTCGCAGAGGGCCTCGGCGACAGGCTCCTCGTCGACCTCGGGGAGCTCCGCGGCAATGGTTACTACACCGGGGTGCACTTTCAGGTCGTGTGCGAGGGCGCGGGCGACGCGGTCGCGTCGGGCGGGCGCTATGACGAGCTCCTCGGGCGCTACGGGCTGCCGCTGCCCGCGACGGGGTGCGCGATCGACCTCGAGGCGCTCGAGGAGCTCCTCGCGCGACGCGGCGCCGGGCCCCTCGAGACCCCGAACGAGCGCGTGGTGGTCGCGGGCCCCGCGGGCGCGCGCAGGCCCGCCGCCGCGGCGCTGCGACGCGTCGGCTGCCAGGTCGCGGAGCTCCCCACCACCAGCCCCGAGGAGCTCGTGCGCTACGCGCGAGCCTACGGGTTCACCCGAGCGCTCCTCTGTGCAACGGATGGTGAGGTTCGTGAAGTCGAGACCGCAGGCTGAATCGCGGCGACGGTGTGTTAGAGTGCCACACAACCGTAGGGGAACGTTCGCGAGGATGGCGGAATCGGCAGACGCACCAGATTTAGGCTCTGGCGCCCACAAGGCATGCGGGTTCAAGTCCCGCTCCTCGCACCACTGACCCGGCGCGCGGGGCACCGCCGTGGTCGCAACCGCACCTGCTGTGTTAGGGTGGCGGCGTGTCTTCCAAGGATCACTCGCCGACCTACGACGACGTGCTCCGGGAGCTGCAGGGGGAGTTCCTCGCGCTGCTCCCAGAGCGCGTGGCCGAGCTCCGATCCGCGTTGACGCTCCTGGCGACGGACCCCGCGGCGCGCTCGACGATGCAGCGGCTCGGTCACCGCATCGGGGGTACCGCGGCGACGGTGGGCTTCGAAGCCGTGGGGGCGGTGGGGCGCGCGATCGAGCAGTACGTCGCCGCGCGCACGGCCTGGGCCGACGGGGACGTCGCGGCCCTCGCGGGCGCGGTGGCGCTCCTCGGCGAGTGGACGGCCGCGGCGCTCGACGGGCGCGGGCGCGACGACGGGGCGCTGCTCGCCGACCCCCGCCTCGCGGCCCTCCTGGGAGGCGGGGACGCGCCGTGATGCCGTGCCCCCGGTGCGGCCTCGCCAACACCGACGCCGCCGCGCGCTGCCTCCGCTGCGGCGCGTCGCTCGACGCGGGGCGCGGCGTGCTCGTCGACAGCCGCTACGCGGTCGAGTGCGAGCTCGGCCGGGGATCGATGGGCGTGGTGTACCGCGCGCGCGACGTGTCGCTCGACCGCCCCGTCGCGCTCAAGCTCATCTCCGCCGAGCTCGCGCGCAACAGCGCGTTCGTCGAGCGGTTCCGGCGCGAGGCCAACGCCCTCGCGTCCATTCGCAACGACCACGTGGTGCAGGTCTACACCATGGGCTCGCACGACGGCGCGTACTTCTACGCCATGGAGTACGTCGAGGGCCGCAACCTCGAGCAGATCGTGCGGGAGCACCTCAAGCACGGCACCTACGTGCCCGTGTACCGCGCGCTCACCATCCTGCGGCAGGTCGCGCTCGGCCTCGACGCCGCCCACGCCATCGGCCTCGTGCACCGCGACGTCAAGCCCGCCAACGTGGTCATCGAAGACCGCACGGGCCGCCCCGTGCTCCTCGACTTCGGCCTCGCGCGCCAGTGGACCCGCGGCCACCCGAGCGACACCGTCACCGCCGGGTCGCCGCCGTACATGGCCCCCGAGCAGATCGCGCGCGACGGCGACGACGACCCGCTCGGCCCGCCCACCGACGTCTACGCCCTCGGGTGCACCGCGTTCGAAGTGCTCACCGGCGCGCCGCCCTTCGAGGGCGACGGCATCTACGCCGTGCTGCGCAAGCACATGGAGGAGCCCGCCCCGCTGCTCTCGTCGCGCCGCCCCGACCTCGCCATGCTCGACCCGATCATCGCCCGCGCGCTCGAGAAGCACCCGTCGGCCCGCTACGAGAGCGCCGCCGCGTTCGCCGCCGCGCTCGAGTCGTGCGCGCTGCGCTGGCGCTCGCTCGGCTCGCCCCTGCCGCTGCCCCTCAGCGACCCGCCCGCGCACATCACCCCCGAGTACGCCGACCGCAAGGCCCTCACCGTGCTCGTCGTCGACGACGACCCGTTCTTCCTCAAGACCGCCGAGCGCGCCGCGACGCTCGCCATCACCGACCGCGCCCTCCACGTCGTGAAGGTCTCCTCGGGCATCCGCGCGCTCACCTCGTGCCTCGCCGCCGCGCCCGACATCGTCGTGCTCGACTACGACATGCCCGGCCCCAACGGCATCGACACCCTCTCGGAGCTCCGGGCGATCCCCGGCGCCGCGCAGGCCACCGTGCTCGTGGTGAGCGCCTCCGTCGGCGAGGTCGAGCGCTGGCGCTTCAGCGTGCTCGGCGTGCGAGACTTCCTCGCCAAGCCCGTGGCCTTCGCCGACCTCGTCGAGGCCATCCGGCGCCTCGCGTCCTTCGCGAGCGGGTCGATCCCCGACACCAACCCCGCGCCCCTGCCCTCGGCGCCCATCACGCCCTCGGTGCGCGAGGGGCGGCTGCCGCCCGACGTGTTCCTCGTGCTGCTCGCCGTGGGCTGGGCCGACGGGCGCCTCGACGACGCCGAGCGCGACGCCGTGCTCGTCGCCGCCGAGGCCGAGGGCCTGGCGCCCCACGAGCTCGAAGGGCTGCGCCGCGCGGCCGTCGAGCGCGTCGAGCTCGACACCATCGACGTCACGCGCCTGCGCGCCCACGAGCGCCAGTACGTCTACGCCGTCGCGCGATGGATCGCCCTGCTCGACGGCGAGCTCACCGACCGCGAGGCCGCCGCGCTGCGCATCCTCGGCTTCGTGCTCCGCATGCCCCAGCAGTCGCAGGTCGACATCGACACCATGGTGCGCGAGGTCATGGACGCCATCCCCGAGCGCGAGACCCGCGCGATGCTCCTGGCGCTGCGCGAGGCCGTGCGCCACGGGCTCACGGGCGACCCGCACTCCACCCCGCGCTGACCGCGCGTCACCACACCACCTCGGTCGGACGCAGCAGCGTGGGCGCGAGCCTCCCCGGCAGCCACAGGCTCTGCCCCCAGCAGAAGAGCTCGCCCTCCTCGACGATCGCGCAGGTCGTGTCGGGGCCGGCGAAGAGCCGCACGGCGCCCATCACCCCCGGCACGGGCGCGGGCGTCGCGCGGTCGGTCAGCGTGCCGTCGCCGAGCTGCCCGAAGTGGTTGCCGCCCCAGCAGCGCACCGAGCCGTCGGTGATGAGCGCGCACGAGTGGTCGCCGCCCACCACCACCTGCGTCGCGCAGCGCACGCCGGGGTCGACGGGCGTGTACGCGTCGGGCGGCGCCGTCGCCGCGCCGAGCTGGCCGCTCGAGTTGAAGCCCCAGCAGCGCACCGTGCCGTCGTCGAGGCGCGCGCACGCGTGCGTCGCCCCCGCGTCGAGCTCGGTGGCGCCCCGCACGCCCACGCCGCGCGCGAAGCGCCCGCAGCGAACCGTCCCCTCGGCGAAGCGCGCGCAGCCGTGAAAGAGCCCCTCGAGGTCGAACTCCACGAGCCCGCGCACACCCGGCACCGGCGCCGCCGCGGCCTCGCCCTCGCGGCCCCAGCAGCGGAGCGTGCCGTCGCGCACGCGCGCACACGTGGTGCCGAGCGAGGTCGAGAGCTCGGCGGCGTCGGTGAGGTTCTGCACGGGCACGAGCGCGCCCCGCTCGTCGGGCGTCGTCGCGCCGCCGGTGCCGAGCTGCCCCGACTCGGGGCTGCCCACGCAGCGCACGGTGCCGTTGCGGGCGCGCGCGCAGGTGATCCTGCGGCCGACGACGACCTCCGCGGTGCGCTCGAAGCCCGCGAGGGTGACGGGCTCGCGCACCACCTCGCCGCGGCGGGCGGGGCCGAGCTCGCCGTTCGTGTTCTCGCCCATGCAGCGCACGGTGCCGTCGCGCATGCGCGCGCAGACGTGCCCGATGTCGAAGGCCACCTCTTCGACCGCGCCGCGCCCGGCGAAGGCCCCCGCCCCCACGCGCGCGGGACACCCGCGGGGGCGGCGCTCGACGTGGGCGCCGCGGTGCGGGCGCGTATGGGCGCCGCGGCTCG
>JBDHVF010000482.1:0-6515 GCA_039809605.1 Polyangiales bacterium
CCTCGTCTCCCTACGCTCAGCCACGCCCTCGCTCCGCGGGGGCGGGGCGCGCGGCAGCGTTGGGTGGGGGCTCCGCGGGGGCGGGGCGCGCGGCAGCGAGGGTGGGGGCTCCGCGAAAGCGGCCAGATTGACCTGCGGTTGATATGAGCCGTTTCCCCGCTGCGCGCCGGGCGCCACTTCGGCTAGGGTGCGCGGCCATGGAGAAGGTGCTCATCACGGGTGCGGCGGGCTTCATCGGGCATCACCTCGCGATCGCGTGGCGCAGGCGCGGCGCGGCGGTGGTGATCGTCGACAGCTTCCGCACGGGCAAGCGAGAGAACGTCGAGGAGATCTACCGCGCCGTCGGGCGCGACCACGTCACGGTCATCGAGGGGTCGATCACCGACCGCGCGACGGTGATGCAGGCGGCCGAGGGCTGCAAGGTCGTGCACCACCTCGCGGCCATGGTGAGCGTGCCCGAGTCGGTCGCGCGCCCCGAGGAGTGCGTCGAGATCAACGTCATCGGCACCCTCAACGTGCTCGAAGCCGCGAAGGCACACGGCGCGTCGCGCGTGGTGTTCTCGTCGAGCTCCGCGGTCTACGGCGACGACCCGCGCAGCCCCAAGACCGAAGACATGACCCCCGCGCCGCTCACCCCCTACGGCATCACCAAGCTCGACGGGGAGCACTACCTCCGCATGTACGCCAACCTCCACGGCGTGCCCACCGTGAGCCTGCGCTACTTCAACGTCTTCGGCCCCAGGCAGGACCCGAAGAGCGTCTACGCGGCGGCCGTTCCGATCTTCATCGACCGCGCGCTGCGAGGGGCGCCCATCACCATCTTCGGCGACGGCACCGCCACGCGCGACTTCGTCTACGTCGACGACGTGTGCGCCGCCAACATGCTCGCCGCCACCTCTCCCGCCGTGGGCCGCGGCGAGGTGTTCAACGTCGCCCAGGGCGGCGTCATCACCATTCAAGACCTCGCCGAGGCCGTGAAGCGCACCGCGGAGAGCGCCAGCCCCATCGAGCATGCGGCGGAGCGCCCCGGAGACATCAAGCACAGCCGCGCGTCGATCCAGAGGATCACGGAGGCCCTGGGCTTCGCGCCCACCGTGTCGCTCGACGAGGGGCTGCGGCGCATCGTCGCTCGATGAAGGTCGCGTCGACCACCGGGGGGCGTATTGCGGGCGCCGCGGCGCTGCGGTAACGCAATCGCCTCGCGGCGTCGCGGGGGCGGTGCGTCCCCGGCGCGCGCGTCCGGAGGTCTTCGATGTCGTTCATGACCGTGCGCCGCGCGCTGTGGGTCGCGGCGGTGATGGTGGCGCCCTCGCTCGGCGCGCCAGGCTGCGCCGAGGAGCGCCCCCCCATCAACCGCGTGCAGCCCGACTACCAGGACAAGCGCGACTTCATCCCCGTCGAGTACGACGCGCTCGCCACGGGCATCCGCCTGGGCTCGCTCTCGCCCTCGATGATCGAGCGAGAGCCCGTCTTCTACACGCAGACGACGATGATCGCGAAGCCCACCACCTCGGGCTTCGTGGGCCTGACCTCGTACGGCAACCTCGAGAAGGTGCGCTGGGAGGTCACCGAGCACGCCCTCATCGCGCGCCAGGCCTACCGCTTCGTGCGCGACGCGCCGGGCGGCGCCGGAGGCATCGGCCAGAACCCGCGCACCGGCGAGATCGTCGCGGCCTTCGCCATCACGTCGCACTTCGACATCGCCAACAGCTACAACGAGCAGACCGGCGAGCAGCTCAACGTCACCGTCGAGAACACCACCGACCGCCCGTGGTACCAGCGGCGCTTCATGCGCGTCGACTGGTCGCACAACCTCGTCGACGGCTACAACAGCGTGCTCGAGTACGAGCAGTGGGAGGGCCGCGTCGAGAGCGAGCCCCTCGACGTGTTCGTCAACTCGCCCGACGACCCCAACGCGCCCGTGTTCGAATACGCGAGCCGTGGAAACGCGCGCGAGCTGCGGTACTTCGACGTGGTCAACCGGGCGCTCCTGCACCCCGAGCGCGTGAACCTCGGCCCCGACCTGCCCGACCTGCCCGTGTGCTACCTCGGCACCGGCGAGATGGCGTGCAACCCCGCGGAGGTGACCTTCCGCGTGTCGTTCCTTCGCGCCGACCCGACGCGCGACTACGAGCCCGCGAGCCTCACGAGCCCGCTGCCCGGCGCCGCCCACGCGCCGCGCCCGCTCGACATGGAGCGCTTCGGCTTCTTCGACGCGATGCGCATGGGCTTCGACACGCAGAACTCCGCGGTGCTCGACACGCAGCGCGTCCACTGGGCCACGAGGCACAACCTCTGGGTGCACCACCACGCGATGGTCTACGGCGCCGACACGCAGACCGGCTGCAACCGCGACGCCGACTGCGCCGAGGGCAGCGCGTGTCACATCCGCAACGCCCCCCACGACGCGAGCCACCGCGGCGTGTGCGCGCCGCTCGGCGTCTCGCACGCCTCGGGCGACGCCGGGTGCGCCACCGACGACGACTGCCGCCACGGCGACCGCGCGATCGGCCCCGCGGCCGTGTGCGATACGTCGACGCACACCTGCGGCGAACACTACGTGCGCTGCTCGGCCGACGCCGACTGCCGCTCGGTCGACCCTCAGTCGACCTGCGACCTCGCCGTCGCGTACACGCGCGCCGACAACAAGGGCCTGTGCCTGATGCCCTTCCGCCAGCGGCAGGTGCGGCCCGTGGTGTACTGGGAGTCGGCCAACTACCCCGCGTCGATGCAGCCCGTGACCGACGCGGTGATCCGCGAGTGGAACGGCGCCTTCGAAGAGGCCGTGCAGGCCGCCCGCCGCCGCGAGTGCGAGATCGAGCGAGGCATCAACGCCGCCGAGACGCCGCTCGCCATGAACCCCTGCGCGGCGCCGTCGATCGTGGGCACCGACGCAGCGCTCGGCGCCGACGCGCGGCACGTGCTCGTCGGCTGCCACGCGCCCGTGTGGGGCGCGAACCCCAACCTCCCCGGCCACCACCCGCAGGCCGAGGTCGACGCCGCGCGCGCCGCGGGCTGGGACCTCGACGCGTGCGGCCCGCAGGGCACCGTCGCGAGGCTCGGAGACCTTCGCTACAACATGATCGGCGCGATCACCGACCACGACTCGCAGGGCTACTGGGGCCTCGCGAACATCGCGGCCGACCCCGAGAACGGCGAGATGGTCGCGGGCCGCGGGGCCGTGTGGCAGACCGTGACCGAGAACTACGCGGCCTACCTCGTGGCGCTCGTGCGGCTGCTCGCGGGCGAGTCGGTTCCGACCGACATCGCCAACGGGCAGTACCTCGTCGAGTCGATGCGGCAGGTGGGCACCGGGCGCGCGCCCAGCCACGGCGTGCTCGACGCGCCCTTCACCCGCGCGCATGCGCTCGACGACCTGGCCTCCGCGGGCGCATCGACGCTCGGCCGCATGCGCCTCGAAGGGGCAGGGTGGTTCCACGCCGGGAGCGGTCAGACGCTGCGCTCGCACGACCCCGACCGGCCCGGCGCGCTCGACATCGCCGCGGGGCGCATCCTTCGTGGGCGCGCGCTCGGCGACGGAAGCAACCAGGGCGCGCAGCGCCTCGAGCGGCTGCGCGGCACCGACCTCGAAGGTCGGCTGATGAACGCCGCGCAGGCGCGCCTCGCGGCGACGGCGCAGCCCGACCCCACGGGCACCCTGCCGGCCACGCGCGAGATGGCCTCGCCGCTGCGGGGCCAGAGCACCGCGCGGCGCAGGGTGATCGAGCGGCTGCGCGCGAGGCTCACCGCGTGGCAGTGCAACCACGAGGCGGCGTTCGGAGACGACGTGCTCCAGGGCCTCGCCAACCGCATCGTGGCGGGCGAGCCCATCCGCAGGAGCGACCCCCTCGACGCGCCCGTGGCCTTCGGGCGCGACTGGAACTTCCGCCGCGCCGACGGCACCATCGACTACGAGCTCGCGCGCACCTACGCGATGCAGTTCATTCACCACGGGGTGCTCGCGCACGAGCTCGGACACTCGTTCGGCCAGCGGCACAACTTCTCGGCCAGCGCCGACGCGGTGAACTACGACGACCAGTACTGGCAGGTGCGCGGCAGGGGACACCCTTCGGGGCTGCGTCCGCGCTACGAGTACCTCGCCGACCCGGCCGACGGTCACTACTACTCGCAGGAGGAGGTCAACGGCCGCGTCGACGAGTACGCGTACTCGTCGGTGATGGACTACAAGGGCCTCAACGAGGACGCCCACGGCATCGGGCGCTACGACCGCGCGTTCATCCGCAACGGGTACGTGGGCCTCGTCGAAGCGTTCCGCCGCGTGGCCGACCACGACGCGGCGCTCGTGTACTCGCTCAACAACGCCGGCTCGGGTCTCTCGACGCCGCTCGACATGCGCGACTGGGCGCGCAACGGCCCCCTCCACGGCATGCACTACACGCAGATCCCGCAGATCTTCGGGCGGCGCGACGACGGCAGCCCCGACGTGCGAGAGGATAACCGCTACGACGTCTTCCTCCGCGAGACGCGCAACACCAGCCTCGCGGGCTGGGGCCCGGCGGACTTCACCAACGAGACCGACGACGGGCACGTGCTCGTGCCCTACCGCTTCGACTCCGACGAGCGCGCGGGGCTCGTGTGGCAGAACCAGACCAACGACGCGGGCGCCGACGCGTTCGAGTCGATGCACTACGTGGCCGAGCGATACCTCGACTACTACTTCGCCAACAGCTACGCGCGCTACCGCTCGGGCTTCAGCACCGAGGCGTACGTCGAGCGGCAGTGGGGGCGCTACGTCGAGCAGCTCCGCCAGTGCGCCCAGACGCTCGCCTTCGACCTGATCTGGAGCCAGGACTTCTTCGCCAGCAACGTCGGCTGGACGCGCTACCGCGACGCGCCCGAGGAGCACGGCGGCTTCGTCAACCAGGCGGCCATGAGCCTCGTGGCCGACGCCCTCGTGGCGCAGCTCACCATGCCCGAGATGGGGCAGCACCACGCGGTGCGCACCTCGAGCGGCTCACGCCTCGTCACGCCCAACACCGAGACCAACGCGGGCTTCCCGATCCCCATCAACCAGGGCCGCGGGTTCGAGTCGAACTGGCGCGACGACGTGGGCTTCTGGTGGTACGAGCAGCTCAACCGCGCGGGGGCCTACTACGACAAGGTGCTCGCCATGGACGCCTTCGCCGACCCCGAGCTCCTGCTCCTGCAGCGCGACACGCCCACCGACCTGCGGCTCTTTCAGCTCTCGTTCTACACGATGTACCCCGCGCAGACGATCCGCCTCTTCGGCGGTCTTCTCGCCGAGGACTACGACGACTACGCGCCCATCGTCTCGCTCACGGGCGACCACGACATCGCGCGCACGCACCTCGCGACGCTCAACCTCCCGCCGGGCGCGGGCGCGGGCCACAGCGGGCGCGTGCTCGACGCCAACCACGTCGCGCTCGACCCGCAGGCGCACTTCACCGTGCAGCTCCGGTCGGCCATCATGGCGGTGGCGCAGTTCCCCGCGACCTTCGACCAGCGCTTCATGGACTACGCCCGCGTGTGGGCCGACGGCTCCATCGAGTCGATCACCGTGGCCGACCCCGCGCGCAGCACCGTGTCGTTCACCGACCCGTGGTCGGGCGTGACCTTCCGCGCGCTTCACGTCGGAACCGCGGCGGGCGAAGCGGGCGCCGACGTGGGCGCGTCCGCGATCGTGCACCCGGCCACCATGGCCCCGGCCTCGGAGGCGGGCATCGGCGCGAGGATGATCCTTCACCTCGCGGACATCGACGCGCTGCGCCTGCAAGCCCGCGCGCGCAACGACGCCGCGCAGGAGGCCGCGTACGAGACCGAGGAGCGCCGCTACATCGACCTCGTGCAGGTCATGCGGCGCCTCACGGCCATCTACGGCTCCGGGCACATCGTCACGCAGTAGCCCTCCCCCCGACCCCCTCCCGCGGACGCGGGAGGGGGTGCCTCGGAGTAGCCTGCATAGCCTCACCCCCCGCCCTCTCCCGCGAGGTCGCGGGAGAGGGAGCGCTGCCGCCTGCGAGCTGACAGCGCGCGTAATCGTGCTGCCGCCGGCGAGCTGACAGCGCGTGCGATCGCGCTGCCGCCTGCGAGCTGACGGCGCGTGCGATCGCGCTGCCGCCTTCGAGCTGACGGCATGCACGGTCGCGCTCCCGCCTTCGAGCTGACGGCATGCACGGTCGCGCTCCCGCACGCGAGCTGACGGCATGCACGGTCGCGCTCCCGCATGCGAGCTGACGGCATGCAGGATCGCGCGGGCGTGTCCGAGGTGCAGCGTGTGTGATTGCACTGCCGCGTGACCTCACGGCGCGTCGCGCGCTCGCAACCACGACGCGAGCAGCCCGCATGCGGCGCCGCGACCCGTCACGAGCGCGACGCTGCCAGCTCGCAGGTGGCAGCGCGATCACGCGCGCTGTCAGCTCGCAGGCGGCGCCGCGATCACGCGCGCTGTCAGCTTGCAGGCGGCAGCGCTCCCTCTCCCGCGTCCTCGCCTGTCCTTTAGTCAAAACTGTCGTCGGGTGTAGGCGGCTTCGCCA
>JBDHVF010000483.1:0-6490 GCA_039809605.1 Polyangiales bacterium
CCCTCGAGGCCGCGCGCCAGTCGTCGACCGAGAACCTCCGCGCCGTGGCCGACGCGCTCGTCGAGCGGGGCCTCGGCGACGCGGCCGACGACATCGTGCGCCAGCGCGCGGGCGCGGTGCCCGACGTGGCCCTGCACGAGTGGCTGCTGGCGCGGGCGCGCGCCGCGCACGACCGCGAGGCGATGGCGCGCGAGGCCGAGGCGCTGCTCTACGCGGCGCCGTCGATCGACCGCTGGCGCGCGCTGCGCTCGATCGTCACGGCCGACGAGTGGGCGTCGTGGGAGCCCGTGCGCGAGCGCGCCCTGAAGGCCCTCGACGAGCGGGCGCACCGCGTCGCGGTCGAGGCCCTGCTCGACGAGGGCGACGTGCGCCGCGCGCTCGAGCGGGTGGCCGACGAGCCCACGGTCGACGCCTCGGGGCTCGCCGCGGCGTCGGGCATGAGGCTCCGCGTGGCCGAGGCCGCCGAGCGCGCGTGGCCCCGCGAGGCCATGGCCATCTGGCAGAAGCACGCCGAGGACCTCATCGCCACCGGGCGCCGCACGCAGTACCGCGAGGCCGCGGCCGTCGCGCGCAGGGTCGTCGCGCTGCACGACGCGCTCGGCGACCACGCGGGCGGCCTCGCGTGGGTGGCCTCGCTCAAGGAGCGCCACGGCCGCCTGCGCGCGCTGCGCGAGGAGTTCGCGTCGGCCGGGCTGTGAGCCGCGCTTGACGGACCCGTGGGGCCGGGTGCAACCCTCCGGCGCCGTGGACCCCCTGTGTTTGAAATCCGCCCTGGAGCTCGCCGCGATGATCCGCGCGCGCGAGGCGAGCTCGCGCGAGGTCGTCGACGCGCACGTGCGCCAGATCGAGCGCGTGAACCCGGCCCTTCACGCCGTGGTGCGCGACCGCTTCGACGCCGCGCGCGCCGAGGCCGACGCCGCCGACGCGCGCCTCGCCCGCGAGGGCGCCGACGGGCTCCCGCCCTTTCACGGCGTGCCCTGCACCATCAAGGAATCGTTCGCCGTCGAGGCGATGCCCTGGACGGCGGGCCTCGTCGCGCGCCGCGACGTGGTGGCCCCCGCCGACGCGCCCACCGTCGCGCGCCTGCGGGCCGCGGGGATGATCCCGCTCGGCGTGACCAACACCTCGGAGCTCTGCATGTGGATGGAGAGCTCGAACATGCTCTACGGCCGCACGGGCTCGGCCTACGACCCCGCGCGCACCGCGGGCGGCAGCTCCGGCGGCGAGGGGGCCGTGGTGGGCGCGGGCGGATCGCCCGTGGGACTCGGGGCCGACATCGGGGGATCGATCCGCATGCCGGCGTTCTTCAACGGCGTGTTCGGGCACAAGCCCACGCCGGGCCTGGTGCCCAACGCCGGGCAGTTCCCCAACGCCGAGGGCGACGCGCAGCACATGCTCGGCACCGGGCCCATCGCCCGCCGCGCGCGCGACCTCATGCCCGTGCTCCGCGCGCTGGCGGGGCCCCACGAGGGCGACGCGTACGCCCGCGCGATGCGCGTGGGCTCGACCGACGAGGTCGACCTCTCGGGCGTGACCGTGCTCGACGTGCGAGGCGACGCGAGCCTCGGGCGCTTCCCCCGCGTCGACGCCCGGCTGCTCGACGCGCAGGAGCGCGCGGCCCGCGAGCTCTCGCGGCGCGGCGCGAAGGTGCGCGCGGCCCAGTTCCCCGCGCTGCGCGACGCCATCGCGCTCTGGGCCGCGGCCATGGACGACGCCGCCGAGACCCCCTACGCCCTCATGCTCGGCAACGGCACGAAGCTCCGGCTGCGCGACGTGCTCTGGGAGCTCCCCGCGGCGGCGCGCGGCCGCTCGCGCTACACCCTGCCCTCGCTGGGGCTGTGCGTGCTCGAGCGCGCCACGAAGACGCTGCCGGTCGACATGGCCCGCGTGCTCGAGCGCACGCGCCGCGCGCGCGAGGAGCTTCACGCCCTGCTCGGCGACCGCGGCGTGATGCTCTACCCCTCGCACACGCGCGTGGCCCCGAGGCACGGCGCGCCGCTCTACTGGCCGGTGCAGTGGGGCTACACCGCGGCCTTCAACGTGCTGCACGTGCCCGTCACGCAGGCGCCGCTCGGGCTCACGCCCGACGGGCTGCCGCTCGGCGTGCAGGTGGCGGGCGCGCCGGGCTCCGACCACGTGACCATCCGCGTCGCCGAGCACCTCGAAGACGCCTTCGGGGGCTGGGTGCCGCCGCCTCGCTGGCTCTGACCGGGAGATCGTTCGCATGCGAATCATCCTCGCCTCGACGTCGAAGTACCGCCGCGAGCTCGTGCAGCGCCTCGGCGCGTCGATCGGGTGCATGGCGCCGCCCTACGACGAAGACACCGAGAAGGCCGCGCACGCGCACCTGCCCATCGAGGAGCTCGTGATGCACCTCGCGCGGGGCAAGGCCGCGAGCCTCGCCGACGACGACCCCGACGCGCTGATCATCGGCTCGGACCAGATGGGCGAGCTCGACGGCGCGCCGCTCGGCAAGCCCCACACCTTCGAGGCCGCGTGCGCGCAGCTCGCGCGGCTCGCGGGCCGCGAGCACCGGCTGCACACGGCGGTGGCGATCCACCACGGCGCCACGGGGCGCGTCGAGACGGCGCTCGACACGCACCGGCTCCAGATGCGCCCGCTCACGCGCGCCCAGATCGAGCGCTACGTGCGCGACGACGACCCGGTCGACTGCGCGGGCGCCTACCGCGTCGAGAGCCTCGGCGTCGCGCTCTTCGAACGCATCACGGGCGACGACTACACCGCCGTGATCGGCCTGCCGCTCACGAAGGTGGTGACCCTGCTCGGGCGCTTCGGCGTGAGCGTCTTGTAGCTCAGGGCGCGCGGCCCGACCGCTCGGCCTCCGCGACCGCCACCGCGAGGGCGCGCCTCGCGCGTCGCACGATCAGCGCGAAGGCCACCGCGGTCACGACGAGCCCGGCGGCGCCCTTGGCCCACGTGGCCGGGTCGCGGAGCGAGGCGCCGCGCTGCTCGAAGAGGGCGGCCACGTCGCGCACGAGCGAGCCCGCGTACGCCTGCACCGAGACCATCGGCAGGAGCCCCACGAAGGTCGCGACGGCGAAGTCACGGAGCGGCAGCGGGGTGGCGCCGAGGGCGTAGTGAAGGATGTTCTGCGGCATCACGGGCGTGACGCGCAGCAGCGCCGCGATGCGTCGCCCGTCGTGACGCACCACGGCCTCGATCATGCGGAACCGCGGGTGCTCGCGCAGCGCGGCGCCCAGGGCGGTGCGGGCGAGGGCGCGGCCGGCGAGGAAGGCGCAGCAGCCGCCGAGGGTGATCGCGGGCAGCGCGGCGGCCGCGCCGCGCGCGAAGCCGTACGCGTAGCCCGCGAGGCCGGCCATCATCCAGAGGGGCACGGTGAGGAGCGACCCGGCGACGCAGAGCAGCGCGTAGAGCGCGAGCCCCGAGGGGCTGCCCGAGCGCATGAGCGACGCGAGCGAGAAGACGGCGGACCGCACAGTTGGTGCTTGCGCGACGGCCAGCGGTGCGGCGAGCATCGCCGCCGCGAGGGCCGCTCGGGCGAAGGTTCGGAGTCGGGTCGGCGACATCGCAGTGCGCGTCAGTACAGCGGCGCCGCGTAGGGTGCACCGCGGCAGGCAACGGATTCAACGGAGGTCATCGGTCCCATGCGGAATTCCAAAGAGGTGAGGGCGCTCGTCGCGGCGGCGGCGGCGTGCGCGGCGGCGGCGGCCCCCGTGTCGGCGTGGGCGTACGGCGTCGAGCTCCCGGAGAACGGCGCCGTGGCGTTCGGGCGCGGCGGCGCCTTCCTGACGCGCGCCAGCGACCCCTCGGCGCTCATGCACGACGTCGCGGGCATCATGGGCCTCCAGGGCTTTCAGATCACCCTGTCGTCGAACGTCGGCGTGGCGAACCACTGCTTTCAGCGCTCGGGCGTCTACGACGGCCCCGCGTCGGGCGCGACGGTCAACGTCGACGGCACGGTCTTCGACCCGATGAGCACCGGCGACGCGCCGTACATCAACGGCCGCACGCCCTACCCCGAGGTGTGCAACGACACCTCCATCGCGCTGGCGCCGATGCTCCTGGGGACGTACCGCATCAACCGCTGGATCGCCGTCGGCGCGGGCGTGTTCGCGCCCTCGACCACCGGGAGCACGCAGCACTTCGGCGGCCCCGACGGCGTGGCGGGCCACCCCACGGTGACCGCGCGCGACCCGATGACGGGCATGACGTACATGGCCCCGTCGCCCGCGCGCAGCCTGCTCTACCAGAAGGACCTCGTCGTGCTGCACCCCGTGGTGGCCGTGGCCGTGCAGCCCCTCAACTGGCTGCGCGTCGGCCTCGGCATCGAGCCCTCGATCGGCAACTTCCAGTTCGGGCTCAACGCCAACGCCAACAACGCCGCGCCGCAGTCGCCGTCGTCCGACGTGTACATCCACCTCAACGCGACGGGCTTCTTCATGGCCGGCAGCCTCTCGGTGCAGGCGCTGCCGCTGCCGTTCCTCTCGTTCGCGGCGCAGTTCCACTACAACTTCCCGGTCGACGGCTCGGGCACGGCCGACGCGACGGCCAGCCCCTACGCGGCCACCGCGGCGGGCCGCATCGCGAGCCAGTTCACCATCGACAGCATGCGCGTGCAGCTCCCGTGGACGCTGCGCGCCGGCGCCCGCTACAACCTCCCCCGCGCCGGGCGCCCGCAGCAGAACGACGGCACCGGCCGCTACGACCCGATGACCGACGACGTCTTCGACGTCGAGGCCGTGTTCACCTACGAGAACACCAGCGACCTCAGCGAGACGGGGCTCACCAACCACGGCAACATCAAGATCGACGCCGCGGGCACCGCCGTCGCCGCGCCCCACGAGATCACCATCCGCTCGGCGCTTTCGAACACCTACGGCGTGCGCCTCGGCGGCGACTGGAACGTCCTCCCCGGCACCCTCGCCGTGCGCGCGGGCTTCTCGTACGAGACCGGCGCCGTGTCGGGCCAGCTCGCGCAGATCCACCTGCCCGCCTACGCCGACGTGAGCCTGCACGCGGGCCTCTCGTACCGCTGGCGCTGGCTCACCGTCTCCGCGTCGTACGGCCACTTCTTCTTTCAGAACAACGACGCCACGACGGGCGTGCGCGCGGTGACCGTGCCCGACCCCCAGATCAACACCAGCAACACCGGGTGCGCGCAGGGCACGCCCGCCACCGTGGGCCCCGGGGCCTGCACCGTGAACCGCGGCGTGTACAGCGCCAGCTTCGACTCCGCCGCGCTCCAGCTCACCGCCCGCTTCTGAGCGCGCGAGGCGCGCTACACTCGCGCGCCGTGCCCGAACCGCCGCCCCGACCCCTCGCGCCCGACACCGTCGTCGCCGACCGCTACCGCGTCACCGCTCCCCTCGAGGACCGCGACGCATTCACGCTCTACACCGCGGTGCGCGTCGACGACGCGCGCGCCGTCACGCTGCTGGTGCTCGACGCCCGGCTGCTCGGCGACGAGCGCTTGCGAGAGCGATTCCGACGCCTGACGGTCTCGCCCGGCCCGCTCCCCGGCGTCGCGCGCGTGATCGAGGTCGCGGCCGACGAGCAGGCCGCGTGGCTCGCGTTCGACCCCCCGGCGGGCGAGACCCTCGCGAGCGCGCTCACGCGCGGGCCGCGCTCCTCTCGATCGGTGAGACGCTCGCGTCGCTGCACGAGCAGGGCTCCGTGCACGGCGAGCTCACGACCGAGAACGTCTGGTACGCCGCGGGCATCCCCGGCACGGCGGTGACCACGCTCTCCGTGCCCGAGCTCGCGCCGCTCGTGCGCGAGGCGCAGCTTCGGAGCACGGTCGACAGGGTCGGAGCGCCGCTCGCGCCCGTGGCGCACCTCGCGCCCGAGATCCTCATGGGCAAGCCCGAGGGCCTCGCGGTCGACGTGTGGAGCTTCGCGCTCCTCGTCTACGAGCTCCTCGTGGGAGCACCCTACTGGAGGGCGCTGCGCGACCAGGGCTCGTTCTCACTCCTGCTCACCGAAATCGTGGCGGCGCCCATCGCGCCCGCGAGCGAGCGCGCGAAGGAGGGGCGCTGGGCCGGCGCGCTGCCCTCGGGCTTCGACGCGTGGTTCGCCACGTGCCTCGTGCGCGACCCCACCGCGCGCCCCTCGATGCGCGCCGCGCTCGAGAGCCTGCGCGCGGTCTTCGCGTCGCCCGTCGCGCCCGTGATCGAGCCCGAGGTCCTCATGGGCAACCCCAAGGGGAGCTTCTACGACCGGGGGCTCGACCCCTTCGGAGGAGCGCAGCCTCACAAGCCCGAGATCCTCATGGGCAACCCCAAGGGCAGCTTCTACGACAGGGGCCTCGACGAGCGCCCGAAGCGGCGCTGGCGCTACGCCGTCGGCGCCGCGCTGGCGGTCGCGGGCGCGGCGCTCGGCGCGTGGCTCGCGAGCCGGTGACGTCACCGTGGCGCCGGTCGACTTCGCCGTGACCTTCACCCGCGGCCCCGCGCTGCGCAGGCACCGCGCGCTCGGCGTCGACGACGCGTACCCGTGGGCCTCGCTCGAC
>JBDHVF010000484.1:0-6481 GCA_039809605.1 Polyangiales bacterium
CAGCGCCCCCGACATGGACGCAGCGCCCGTGGCCCCGCCCGACGCCCCCGGCGCCCCGGAAGCGCCCGCCGCGGGCCCCGAGCGCCCCGCGCGTTCGTGCGTCGCGCTCGTGCACGTGCTCGCGGGCGGGCGGTTCGTCGAGGCCGGCGGCGCGCTCGACGGGCTCGCGCTCGACGGTCTGACCGAGGGCATCCACTACCGCGCGAGCTGACGCCGCGCGCGCTCGGGTCGCATCATGGGAGACCTCATCTCCCGCGCGGACGTCGAAGACGCCCTCGCGCCGGAAGACTACGTCGCGCTGTTCGACCGGGACCGCGACGGCGCCGTCTCGTCGCCCGCGGACCTGGCTCGCGTCGACAAGGCGATCGCCGTCGGCGAGTCGACGCTCCTCATGCTCACGAAGGCCGCATACCCCGGCGGCTTTTCGAGCGCGGGAGGCACGGTCGACGAGGCGATCAAGGCGCACGTGGTCGCGTTCGCGGTGCACCACGCGATCCGCTTCTCGCCGCTCGCGACGGGCAACGCCAGCGCGCCGTACCGGCAGGCGTACCTCGACGCGATGGCGTTCGCGAAGGCGCTCGCGCGCGACGACAACGCGCGCCCCGTGACGGCGAACGCGGGCGAGCCGTACCCGCGCGCCGAGTCCGTCGGCATCGTCAACGCGGACGGCGACCCGGTGGACTCGTGGGCGCGCAACGCGCGCGGCGCCGACGCGAGCGACTTCTAGTGACGACGCTTCACGCGCGTTTCACCGGCGCCGCCGAGGCCGCCGGGCGGCTGCTCGACGCGCTCGACGCTTCGATGACCGACGCCGCGCGACGCGGCGCCGAGCTCGTCGCGGCGTCGGCGCGCGCCGAGCACCCCTACCAGAACCGCACGGGCGACATCGAGCGCAAGACCGAGCTGGCGGGCCCCGACGGCACCTTCACCGCGGGCACGCTGGTCGTCTTCGTCGAGGCCGACACGGAGTATGCGAGCTTCGTGGACGAGGGCACCGCGCGCTCGCGGCCGTTCCCGTTCCTGCTCCCCGCGTACGAGCGCGAGGAGCCGTCGATCGTCGACCTGTTCAACGACGCGATGCGCGAGGCCGCGCAGCGCGCCGGCTGGGTTGTCTCGTGAGCGCTGCGACTCTCACCGACGTACGCGCGGCGATCCACGCGGCGCTCGCGCCCCTCAAGGCGTCGGAGGGCGGGCCGTTCCTCGTCGTCGACGATTGGGCGGGCGAGCTCTCCAACGCGCAGGACAACCTCTCCGCGGCGGTGCTGAACCAGTCGCCCGCGGCGCTCGTGGCGTTCGCTGGCGAGCGCCCCGTGGGCGAGCCGTTCCAGGCGCTCGGCGGCGCGAGCGAGGGCGTCGACGGCTCGGTCTGGACCGTGATCGTCGTCGCGAAGGACACGCGCCGCGTGGGCGCCGCGCTCGCGACGCCCGCGGGCGCGGGCGGCGTCGGGGGCGTGCTCGCGCTCGCCGACCGCGTGAAGGCCGCGCTGAACGCGTTGCCCGTCGCGGGGCTCTACCGCACGACGCGCCTCCGGTTCGCCGACCTGCGCTGGTACGCCGTCGCGCGCGGGCAGCTCTACGCGCTCGCGGTGCAGTTCGTCGCCCGCCGCGTCGGCGCCCGCGCCGTCGTCGCGCCGACGGGCGCGCCGCTCGAAGAGATCCACGGCGACGAGAACACGACCGACGGCGGCGCCGTCGACGGCAACCCCGTCGCGCAGTTCGTCGCGGACACCGCGACGTGAGTACACAGCACATGGCGAAGATGATCCGCGTACGCGCGGCGGGCGACGCGCTCGTCGCGTACCGGGCGCCCGGCGGCGCGCTGGTGATGGGCCGCTTCGTGGGCCGCGCCACCGACGGCGCGCCGCTCGAGGGCGGCGAGATGGTCGAAGAGACGTCGGCGATCCGCCGAAGCATCGCGCGCGGCAACCTCGCGCGCGTCGCGAGTGACGAATGAGCATCAACGTTCCCGGCGTGCCCGACTCGCGGCGCACGCCCGGCGTGGTCATCTCCGTTTCGCTCGGCGCCAGGGGCGGCGGCGGCGCCGCGCGGCTGCGCGGGCTCATCCTCGGCAACAGGCTCTCGGGCGCGATCATCGGCGCGACGCCCGCGATGTCGTTCGCCGGCGGCACCTACTCGGGCAACGCGCCCGTGCGGGTGTTCGGCGAAGACGACGCGCTCACGCTGTTCGGCTCGGGCTCCGAGCTGCACCTGATGGCGCGCGCGTTCTTCGACGCCTTCCCCGGCGGCGAGCTGTGGGCGCTGCCCGTCGCCGAGGGGATGGGCGCGACGGCCGGCACCGCGACGCTCACGCTCGGCGGCACCGCCACGGCGTCGGGCACGCTGCGGCTCTACGTCAACGGCGAGCGCATCGACGTCGGCTTCACGTCGGGCGCGGTCGGCACGGCCGCGCCGGGCAGCGCGTGCCTCGCGCTCGACGTGTGCAACGCGATCAACCTGCGCTTCCCGTGGCTCCCCGTGAGCGCGCAGTACGACCCCGCGACCGGCATCGTGACCCTCACGGCGAAGAACAAGGGCCCGCGCTCGTCGAACATCGACCTGCGCGTGGCGTTCGTCACCTCGCCCACGACCGAGAGCGCGCTCGCCGCCACCGTGCCGACGAGCGTCTCGGGCATCTCGGCCACCGCGTCGCACATCGGACGGATGCCCGCGGGCACGACCGCCGACTCGATCGCCGACGCGCTCGACGCCATCGAGGCGACGCAGTTCGATCGCATCGCGCTCGCGCAGTGCGACGTGACGAACATCGCCCTCCTGCGCGATCACCTCGCGTCGCTCGCGGGGCCCTCGTCGATGCTCTGGCAGCAGGGCATCGTCGCGTCGCACTCCGACGCCGACGCGCTCGTGACGCTCAACGCGGGCATCAACGGCGCGCTCGTGCAGTTCGTCGGCGCGACGGACGTGCCGATGACGACGGGCGAGATCGCCGCGCAGGTGATGGGCGCACGCCTCTACGGCGACACGCCCGCGGGCGGCGACACCGAGGGCGAGGCGACCAACCCCGCGGCGAACCTCAACGGGCTGGCGCTGCGGTCGGTGCCCGCGCCCGCGTCGAGCGCCTCGTGGCTCTCGGCGACCGAGGTCGAGACGCTGCTCAACTACGGCGTCACGCCGCTCGTGCCCGACCCGGCGCGGCCCGGCTTCATGCGCGTGGTCGCGTCGATCACGTCGAGATTCAAGGACTCCAACGGCGCGTTCAACTTCGCCGTCTGGAAGACGAAGGTCGTCACGGTCTCGCACTACATCGCCGCCGACCTGCGCGCGCGCCTCCAGTCGACGTACCGCGGCTTCACGCTGCGCGCCGACACGGCCGACGGCACGCCGCCCGACGTGGCGCGGGTCACGGAGCCGAAGCTCGTGCGCGCGCAGATCCTCGCGTGGCTCATCGAGTACCAGGCGCGCGGCCTCATCACGGACGTCGACTCGCTCGCGAACTCGCTCCGCGTCGAGATCAACGCGTCGAACCGCGCGCGGCTCGACTGCTCCATCCCCGAGCTGCCGATCCCCGACCTCGACATCATCGCCGCCGAGCTCGCGCAGCTCGCGTGACGCGCAGAGCGCCCCATGGCCGACGAATACTCCAAGCCGTTCACGGTGATCCTCCAGGGCCAGCCGCTCGCCGAGGTCTCGCAGATCACCACCAAGACCGACTCGGGCGACAAGCCCGTGATGACGCTCGCGCAGGGGCTCGCCGGCTTCTCCGACGGGCCCGCGCAGTGCGAGCTCACCGGCAAGTCGGCGCTGCCGCTCGCCGGCTTCGAGGCCGACTTCGCCGAGCTCTGCATGCTGCACGTGACGCGGCAGTTCCAGATCCGGCTCGCGAACAAGATCCTCACCGTGAAGGGGCGGTTCATGTCCGTGACGGAGTCGAGCTCGGTCGAGAACCCGAACGAGGTCGACTTCACCTTCCACGGGCGGATCGTCTCGCGGCGGGTGATCTAAGCCGTGCGCCCCGAGGTCGAGAAGGTCGCCGAGGGGCCCTGCGCGCTGTCGCGGCTCATCGGGGACGGCGATCGTCCGTCGAAGACGGTCACGTTCCCCGGCGAGCGCGGCGCCGCCGCGGGCGCCAAGGTGACGCTGTGGAACCTGACCGACCACGAGTCGCGCACCGCGCGGCTCGAGGCGATCAAGTACCTCGTCGACGTGTGCAAGCTCTCGGAGCTGCACCTCGCGCACGACCCCGCGCTCGCCGACGAGGAGGTCAAGACGCAACTGCTCTGGCGCGCGCTGCGCGACCCCGACGAGCCGCTGCGCCCGTTCGCGTCGACGGTGAACAAGCTCCGCGTGCACCTCACGCCCGACGAGCGCGAGGCGCTGTTCGCCGCGTACCTCGAGTTCGTCGACGAACGCTCGCCCATCCGGCGAATCCGCTCCGACGAGGAGCTCGACGGGCTCGCCGAGGCGCTGGGAAAAGGGGAGACCGGGGAGATTACGTTGAGCTCCTACGACACCGCTTCGCTGCGCACCATCGTGCGCGAACTGGCGAGCCGGTGTCGTCGGCTGACGAGGCGACTCTCCTCGGGTACGAGCTCGCCGATCGAATCCTTGGGCGCCGTGGGCTTCGCGGCTGACCCGCCCGACGACCCCGCCGCCGACGCGTAGCGGGCCCGGCCGCACCCGCGGAACGCCCCGACGCGCCATCGGGCGCGACGTCCGCGGGCGCCCCGCGCGGGCCCTACCCGCGCGAGAGACGCACATGCCGAAAGCGACCCTACTCATCGCGATCGAGGGCGGTGCCGACGCCGCGCGCGCCTTCGGGCGCGTCGCGGGCGCCGAGAAGGCCGCCAACGCGGCGATCACGGCCGACGCGCGACGCACCGCCGCCGCGCAGAAGGCCGCGAGCGCCGACGCGGTCAAGGCCGCTCTCGCGAACGCCGACGCGCGCATGAAGCGCGAGAAGGACGTCGCGAAGCAGATGATGGCGGTCGCGACGGAGATGACCCGGAAGGCCCGCGCCGAGGGGCAGCTCCGCGGCGTGTCGGCCGCCGACGAGATGAAGCTCCGCTCGCGGCTCGTCCGCGCGGGGCTGCGCGAGTTCGTCCAGGCCGAGCGCGAGAAGACGCGCGAGGCCACGCGCGAGGCCGCGAAGCGCGAGGCCGCCGCGCGCGCCGCCACCGAGCGCCGCAGCCGGTGGGGCGCCGGCGTCGGGCGAGAGATGTTCTCGCGCGCCGTCGGCGCCGCGTCGCAGTTCGCCGGCGACGCGCACGCGCAGATCCAGGGCGCGCGCCGCTCGCGCGCGGAGAGCGCGCACGACCTCAACTCGGCGCTCTATCAGGCGGGCGCCGGGGCGCAGGACGCCGTCGAGCTGCGCGCGATGGTCTACAACCGCGCTCGCGCCGAGGGCATCGACTCGGGCGAGCTCGCCGCCGGGCTCAACGCCGCGCAGACGGAGTTCTCGGCGCTCGGCGACAGCCACTCGTCGCAGAGGCAGCGGCGCGACGCGCTGCGCGCCTCGCTGAACACCGCGGTGTTCGCGCGCGACACCGGGCAGAACGTCGGCGAGGTCGTGCGCCTCGACGCGATGCTGCGCAACACCGGCATCACCGACGACACGCAGCGCCGTCAGACGCTCCTCGCGCTCACGGGCATGGCGCAGCGCGGCGCGATCGAGCTCGGCTCGCTCACGCGCACGGCGATGGCGCCGCTCCAGAACCGCATCGGCAACGCGCTCGCGCGGCTCGGGCCCGGCGCGTCGGACGCGGCGCGGGCGCACGCGATCCAGCAGGAGACGCAACAAACCGTCGCGGAGATGGAGGTCGGGCGCGGGCTCGGCTGGTCGCCGCGCATGCTCGGCAACGTCACTGCGATGCTCAACTCGCGGCTCCTCGGCGACACGTTGCAGCAGAAGATGCTCACGAACATTCGCACGCGCACGGGCCGCGAGGGCTCGGACGCCGAGCGGGCGCTGTTCGAGGAGTACCGCGACGCGCAGGGTAACCGGCGCTCGCGACTGCGCGCGGAGTTCACGACCGCGTACGGGCTCGCCCGCGGGCTCCAGGCGGCCTTTCACGGCGACGTGAACGAGATGTCGAACACGTTTGCGGGTTCCGGCCACGGCAACCCGCAATCGCTGCAAGCCAACTGGCGCACGCTGATGGCCGCGTACATGGGCGGCGGCGGCGCGGGACTCGAGCACAACGACGCGATCGCGCGGCTCACCGCGGGCGCGGGGCGCGACTTCACCGAGGCCGACGTGCAGCGCGGCCGGGGCCTCTTCGGCACCGAAGACCTCGCCGAGCTCACGCGCAACGAAGAGGCGCGCGCGACGGCGCTCACCGACAACACGCGCGAGATCGTGCGCCTGTCGAACGAGGTCGCGAAGCTCACCGCGCAGAACCCGCTCGGCGCGAGCGCCGTCGGCGCCGGCACGGGGCTGCTCTCGGGCGCCGCGGGCGGCGCGGGCGCCATGGCGGGCCGCGTGCTCGTCGGCGGCTCTGCGATCCCCGGCGCCGCGGGGGGGCTC
>JBDHVF010000485.1:0-6445 GCA_039809605.1 Polyangiales bacterium
GCGGGCGGCGGCCCTGCTCGGCGACGGGGCGCCGTCGCGCGCGTACGCGCTCGCGGTGCTGGCGAAGGTGCTCTGCGACGCGGGCGAGGTCGGCGAGGCGCGCGAGGCGGCGCGCGAGGCGGCGGCCCTGCTCGAAGCGCTCGGCGGCGTCGAGGAGGGCGAGTCGCTCATCCGGCTCGTGGACGCCGAGACGCTGCGCGCGTCGGGCGACCGCGAGGGGGCCGCGCGGGTGATCGCCGACGCGTGGCGGCGGCTCCGGGAGCGCGCTTCGAA
The DNA here is from genome assembly GCA_039809605.1 of Polyangiales bacterium. GTDB lineage: Bacteria > Myxococcota_A > Polyangia > Polyangiales > CAISKJ01. Next base: position 274 of record JBDHVF010000485.1, read on the forward strand.
GATCAGCGACGCGGCGCTGCGGGCGACCTTCCTCGACGCCGTGCCCGAGAACGCCAGGACGCGCGCCCTCGCCGCGGAACAACCCTGACCCCCGCGCGCGGCGATGGCGCCCGCGGCGCGAGGCGATTAGAGTCCGCGATCCGCGCAGGGACCCGATGCCGCCCGAAGCCCCCCGACCGCTGAAGATCACGGTGTTCGCCGCCGGCGTGACGAGCGCGCACGACCTGCCCGCCGAGGGCGCGGTGACGCTCGGCCGCTCGAACGAGTGCGACGTCTGGGTCGACGACCCGTCGGTCTCGCGCCGCCACGCCACGCTGCACGTCGCGGGCGGCGCGGTCGCGCTCGAAGACCTCGGCAGCGCCAACGGCACGTACATCCGCAGGCCCGGCGACGGCAGCGAGACGGCGGACCTCTCGCAGACGCGCCTCTCGCCCGGCCGTCGCGTACCGCTCGCGCCGGGCGCGTCGTTCCAGCTCGGGTCGGCGGTGCTGGTCCTGCGCTACGCCGAGCGGCCCGGCGACGAGCCCGCCCCGGTGGTGCGCGACGAGGCGATGCGCAGGCTCTACCAGCTCGTGTCGCGCGTCGCCGACGGGGTGATCAGCGTGCTCATCCTCGGCGAGACGGGCGTGGGCAAGGAGGTGCTCGCCCAGGCCCTTCACAGCGCCTCGCCGCGCGCGGCGGGGCCCTTCCTCGCGCTGCACTGCGCGGCCCTCTCCGAGAACCTGCTCGAGAGCGAGCTCTTCGGCCACGAGAAGGGCGCGTTCACGGGCGCCGTGGCGGCCAAGCCGGGGCTGCTCGAGTCGGCCGAGGGCGGCACGGTCTTTCTCGACGAGGTGGGCGAGCTGCCCATGGCCGTGCAGGTCAAGCTCCTGCGCGTGCTCGAGGAGCGCAAGGTGCAGCGCGTGGGGGCCCTGCGCCCGCGGCCCGTCGACGTGCGCATCGTGTCGGCCACGCACCGCGACCTCGAGGCCGAGGTGGCCGCAGGGCGCTTCCGCCAGGACCTCTACTTCCGGCTCAACGGCATCGCGCTCACGATCCCTCCGCTGCGCGAGCGCGTGGCCGAGATCCCCGAGCTCGCGCGGGCCTTCATCGCCCGCACCGCGGCGCAGCTCGGTCGCGCGATCGAGCCCGCGCTCTCGCCCGAGGCCCTCGCGCTGCTCGAGGGCTACCGCTGGCCGGGCAACATCCGCGAGCTGCGCAACGTGATCGAGCGCGCGGTGGTGCTCTGCACCGGGGCGACCATCCTCCCCGAGCACCTTCCCCTCGAGAAGATGCGCGCGCCGCCGCCCGCTGCCGCGCCGCCCGTCGCGCACCCGCCCTCGTTCGCCCCTGCCCCGCTCGCGCCCTCGCCCGCGGGCGCGCCGCTGCGCAGCGAGCTCGAGGCGATCGAGCGCCAGCGCATCGTCGACGCGCTCGAGCGCTGCGCGGGCAACCAGACGCACGCGGCGGAGCTCCTGGGCATGCCGCGCCGCACGCTGGTGGCGAAGCTCGCGGCGTACAACATCCCGCGGCCGCGCAGCCGGCGCCCGTGACGGCTCGCGGCGCTACCCGGCGACCCCGCCCGAGAGCGCGTCGAGAAAGCCCTCGGCCCAGCGGTCGACGGCGTTGGCCTCGACCGCCTCGCGCAGCGCGCGCATGCGTCGGACCTCTTCGTCGTGGGGCATGTCGATCGCCGCGCGCAGCGCCTCGGCGACGGCGGCGGTGTCGTAGGGGTTGATCTGAAGGGCCTCCGAGAGCTCGGCGGCGGCGCCCGAGGTCTCGCTGAGCACGAGCACGCCCGAGTCGTCGCGGCGGCAGGCGCAGTACTCCTTGGCGGCGGCGCACATGCCGTCGCGCGGCGGCGTCGCCATCATCACGTCGGCGGCGCGGTAGAGCGACACGAGCTCGTCGAAGCCCACGTCGTGGTGGAGGAAGCGCACGGGCGCGCCCGCGGCCCCGCCGAACACGCCGTTGATGCGCCCCACGCGGTCGTGGATGGCGCGGCGGTAGTCGACGTGCCCCTCGACGCCCTCGCGCGTGGCGACGGCGACCTGCACGTAGCAGAGCATCTCGCGCATCGCGGGGTTCGTCTCGAGAAAGCGCTCGACGGCCTGGAGCGTGCGGGGGATGCCCCTGCCCGCGTCGAGCCGGTCGACGCCGAGCACGATGGCGCGGCCCCGCGCCTGCTCGCGCAGGTGGTGGACCCGCACCGCGCACTCCTCCGAGCGCGCCGCGCGCGCGAGTCGGTCGACGTCGACGCCCATGGGAAAGGCCCCCGTGCGCACGCGACGCTCGCCCCACGCGATCGAGCGGGGGCCCCCCTCGGCGCCGAGCACCTGCGCGACGCACGCGGCGAAGTGGCGCTCGTGGTCGCGGGTCTGAAAGCCCACGAGGTCGGCGCCGAGAAGCCCGCGCAGGAGGTCGCCGCGCCACGGCAGCACGCGAAAGACCTCGTGCGCGGGGAAGGGCGTGTGCAGAAAGAACCCGATGCGCAGGTCGGGCCTGCGCGCGCGCAGCATCGCGGGCACCATCATCAGCGGGTGGTCATGGATCCACACCGTCGCCCCGCGCGGCGCGGCGGCCGCCGCGGCGTCGGCGAAGCGCGCGTTGACGAGGCGGTAGACCTCCCACTCGCGGCCCGCGTCGAGGTTCACCTTGTCGATGAGGTAGTGCGCGAGGGGCCAGAGCACCCCGTTCGAGAAGCCCTCGACGAAGCGCTTCGCCTCCGCGGCGCCGACGGGCACGGCCGCGAGCTTCGCGCGCTGGAGCTCGGCCTCCACCGCGGCCCTCACGTCGCCTCGGTGCTCCTGGTGGTCGCCCGTCCACCCGACCCAGCGCACGCCCCTGCGCTCGAAGGGGCCGCGCATCGCGCGCGCGAGCCCCCGCGACGACATCGTGAGCCGCACCGCCCCGCGCTCCACGCGCAACGTCGCAGGCAGACGGCACGAGACGACGATCATCGCCTCGCGAGGGTCCGCGTCGTCGGGCGCGACTGAGTCCCACATCTCGCGGCCCCCGGCGCAAGCGCGGTGCCACGTCGATCCGCGAGACTCTTCGAAGAAGACCGCGTGTCGGTCAGACACGGAGTGTCCCGCGGACACGACCCCGCGGGCGCGAGGGCTACGGGTTTCTACGAGCCCGCGCGAGGCTTCGCGAGGGGGTGGGCCGCGTCGTAGACCTTCATGAGCTGGTCCATCGAGACGTGGGTGTAGCGCTGCGTGGTCGAGAGGCTGGCGTGGCCGAGCAGCTCCTGGATCATGCGCAGGTCGGCGCCCGCGTCGAGCAGGTGCGTCGCGCACGCGTGACGGAGCTGGTGGGGGTGAACGCCCGGCGCCCCCGTCGCGAGCTCGCCGTACTCGGCCACGAGGTACTGCACCTGCCGCACGGTGATGCGCCGGCCCGCGCGACCGAGAAAGACGGCCTCGCGGTCCTGCTCGCCGGTGCGCGGGTCGACCATGCGAGGCCGCACGGCGAGCCACTTCTCGTACGCCGCGAGCGCCTCGGAGCCGAGCGGCACGACGCGCTCCTTCGCGCCCTTGCCGAGCACCCTCGCGGTGCCCGCGCCCGCGACCACGTCGGAGAGGTTCATGCCCACGGCCTCGCTCACGCGCAGGCCCGAGCCGTAGATGAACTCGAGCATGCAGCGGTCCCTCGCGGCGAGCACCGCGCGGCGGTCGGCCACGTCGCGGCGCCTCGCGCTCGCGGGGCGCTCCGAGGGCGCGGCCATGAGCCTGCCCGCGTCGGGCACCGAGAGCGTGTGCGGGAGCTTTCTGCGCACCTTGGGGGCGCGCAGGAGCGACGTGGGGTCCTCCTTCACGCGCCCCGTGTGCCGCGCCCAGCGAAAGAACGACCGCACCGACGAGACGTTGCGCGAGAGCGTCGCGCCGCCGCGCTTCTTCGACCGCTCGGCCAGCCACGCGCGGAGCACCGCGATGGTCACGTGCGAGAGGGTCGCGTCGGGCGTGGCGCGCGCGCGCACGAAGTCGGCGAGCGCGTCGAGGTCGCGGAGGTAGTGCTCCACCGTGCGCGGCGAGGCGCGCTGCTCGTGGGCGAGGTACGTGCGAAACGCGTCGAGGTGCGCGGCGAGGCGGGGCTCTTCCACGGGCCGCGAGCCTATCGCAACGGCCGCCCGGCGCGAGATTTCAGCGGCGGAAGGCCGTGACGAAGAAGCCCACGTAGAGCGCCACCATGACGGCGGTGAACACGGCGAAGATGGCCGAGAGGATCGTGGTGATCATCCCGATCAGCCGCAGCGTGCGGAGCTCGTCGGGGGGCGCCTCGCCGAGCATCGCGTAGCCGTCGCGAATCTTCGTGGACTGGTACCAGGCCAGCGGACCGAGCACCCACATGAAGCCCACGAACCACCCGATCGCGGCGACGAGGGTCCACGTGCGGGTCTCGTTCGCGAGGCGCGACCGCTCCGCCGCGCGCGGGTCGTAGCCGTAGCCGTAGCTCCCGCCGCTCGGCGGCGCGTACGCGGTCGGCGTGCTCGGAGGGGGCTGATAGGGGTTCTGCATCGCGTCGCTCCTCGACCGTTCACTCCGCCGCGCACGACGCCGCCGCGGCCGTGGGCGCCGCGTCGCACGCGACCACGTCGGGCCGCTCGACGCCGCGGGTCACCGCGGGCAGCCACGCCGCGAGGTGCTCGAGCGCGCGCGCGGCCATGAGCTCGTACTTCTCGCGCTTCGCGGGGCGGCGCTTCGTGCCCGGCGCGAGCTCCCACGGCGCGACGTGCGCCCAGGTGATGTTGCTCGGCTGAAAGTCGTCGCGCTCGGTGCGAAGGTGCCCGAGCAGCCCGCCGAGCGCGGTGGTCGGGGGCGGCGGCGTCACGGCCTCGCCGCGGAGCCGCTGCGCGAGCATCAGCGCGCACGCGAAGCCGCACGCGGCGCTCTCGACGTAGCCCTCGACGCCCGTGACCTGCCCCGCGAGGTAGACGCCCGGCAGCGCGCGCAGCTCGAGCTCCGGGGAGAGCATCCGCGGGCTGTCGACGAACGTGTTTCGGTGCACCGACCCGAAGCGCATGAACTCGGCGCCCTCGAGCCCGGGGATCATCCGGAACACCGCCGCCTGCGCGGGGTACGTCATGCGCGTCTGAAAGCCCACGAGGTTCCACGCGGTGGCGGCGTGGTCCTCCTGACGGAGCTGCACCACGGCGTAGGGCGTTCGCCCGGTGCGCGGGTCGACGAGGCCGACGGGCTTCATCGGACCGTGCGCGAGCGTCTCGACCCCTCGCTCGGCCATCACCTCGACGGGCAGGCACCCTTCGAAGTACCGGGCCTCCTCGAACGTGCGGGGCTTGACCTTCTCCGCGTCGAGCAGGGCGCGCACGAAGGCGTGGTACTCGTCGCGGTCCATCGGGCAGTTGAGGTACGCGTCGTCGCCGCCCTTGTCGTAGCGCGACTGGCGAAAGACCTTCCCCATGTCGATCGAGTCGGCCGCCACGATGGGCGCGATGGCGTCGTAGTAGGCGAGGTGCTCGGCGCCCACGACGCGCGCGAGGTCGGCCGCGAGCGCGTCGCCCGTGAGCGGCCCCGTCGCGAGGATCACCGGCCGCTCGTCGGGGATGCGCGTGACCTCGACGGACTCACGCCGGATGCGCGGGTGCGCGTCGATCGCGCGCGTGACCGTGGCGCTGAAGCGGTCGCGGTCGACGGCGAGCGCGCCGCCCGCGGGCACCTTCGTGAGCTCCGCGGCGGCGAGCACGAGAGAGCCTCCGCGGCGGAGTTCCTCTTTCAAGAGGCCCACGGCGTTGGCGAGCGCGGCGCCGCGCAGCGAGTTCGAGCACACGAGCTCGGCGAGGCCGTCGCCGGTCTGTGCGGGCGTTCGCCGCGCGGGCTTCTGCTCTCGCAGCACCACGTCGAAGCCGCGGCAGGCGAGCTGCCAGGCGGCCTCGGTGCCCGCGAGGCCGCCGCCGACGATGGTCACGGTAGGGAGCGCGCTCATCCGGCGCGCGACGTTGACCGCACGCGCACGCGCCGTCAAGGCGGGGCGCCGATCAACGACGCTTCGCGAGCGCCTCTCGAAGCGCCTCGGGGAGCGCCCCGATCGCCTCGGGGGTGATCGCGTGCGCCAGCGACGCGAGCGTCTCTTCGAGCGCATCGGCGCGCTGCCGTTCGGCGTCGGCGCGCTGCCGCTCGGCCTCCTCGCGCGTGGGCCATCGCCTCGTGCCCGCGGCGTCGTCGGCGACGCGCAG
>JBDHVF010000486.1:0-6436 GCA_039809605.1 Polyangiales bacterium
TGTCCGCCAGGACCGCGGGCGTGATCGCGACGCCGTCGGTACGCGCGGCAGCCGCGTGTCCGCCAGGACCGCGGGCGTGATCGCGACGTCCGCGGTACGCGTCGGGACTGCGGTCGCGACGCCGCCGGTACGCACGGCAGCCGCGTGTCCGCCAGGACCGCGGGCGCGACCGGCCCGCCGTCGGTACGCGTCGGGACTGCGGTCGCGACGTCGTCGGTACGCGCGGCAGCCGCGTGTCCGCCAGGACCGCGGACGCGATCGACACGCCGTCGGTACGCGCCGGACCCGCGGGCCGCGGGATGCCGACGGCGTCGCGAGGGCGACGGAGCTTCGATCCCCCGCGGCACGGCTCTCCCACGCCTCGTCGCACGATCCCCCGCGGCTCCACGGGAACCGCCGCGCGCCGGGCACGCCGCCCCGCCCGGGATCAGGCGCTCTCGGAGCGCTACGAGCGCTGAATCAGCACTGGAAGCGCTCCGGGAAGCACCGGGAGCGCTCCGGGGAGCATTGGGGACGCACCTGGGAGCACTCGCCGCGCTCCGAAGACCCTCGGGAGCGCCCCTGGCTCGACCCCCTACGCCCCTGCGATGCTCTCGATGAGCGCGGGGAGCTGCCCGTGGTCGTCGTACCAGAGCACCTCGACCCCGAGCGACGACAGCGTCTCGTCGACCGCCGCGTCGCCGCCCAGGCACGCCACGCGGAGCCGCTGCGCGAGCTCACTCCTCGCCTCGTTGCCGGGGTGGCCCGCGTACGTCCAGCCGTAGCCCTGCGCGCGGAGGCGCTCCGGCGTCGCGCACGAGGGGTCGCTCACCGGCGTGCCGTCGTCGTTGGTCCCGTAGAACGTGTCGACCACCGAGCGGCGCTTGAGCAGCGCGAAGTGCTGCGGGGCGCTCGAACGCGTCGCGCCGAGCAGGCGGCGGATGTTCGGGTCCGTCATGCTCAGGCCCACGAACACGCAGCGGAGCTGGCTGAACGCGTTGAGCTGCACCACGTTCGACCACGAGTGGGGCGACGCGAACTCGTCGTGGTAGTGCCCCTCGGCGAACACGACGCGCGCGTCGAGCGCGGACGCGCCCGCCTTCGGGAGGATTCCGTGCGGGTGCATCACGGGCACGCCGCGCCCCGACGGGCGCTCACCCCGCGCCACCACCTCGAACTCGCACCCCGCCGCCGCGAGGGCCTCCTCGAAGAGGTCGTCGAAGTTGTAGGTGAGCACCTCGCGCACGCCCTTTCCGCCGCGCGCGTCCTTCACGAGCGCCGCGAGCGCCCGGTGCAACAGCGAAGGCCCCGTCGCCGTCTGGTAGAGCGCCGCGTGGAGGGCCTGCGCGAAGCGCGCCTCGTCGACAGGCCCGCCGCCCATCATCTCGCTGAGGCGCGCTCGCACGTAGCTCGCGGTGATCAGCGCGTCGGCGGGCAGGCACGCCTCGAGCGCCCGCACGAAGGGGAGGTACTCCTTCGCGATGGGGTTCCCCGGTTCGAGCTTCGAACTCACCACCGTGAGCACGAGCCGCGACACGAGCCCCGACCACAGCGGGACGCCCGACCCGAAGCTCACCCCCGCGCCGAGCACCAGCGCGACGCCCTGCCCGCGGAACGCGTCCTTCAGCGCGGCCCGGCGCGCGTCCTGCGCGTCGTGGGTGGCGCGGCGGAAGAGGCTCTCGAGCTGGCCGAGCTCCCCTCCCTCGATCGCGCCGATGATCTCTTCGAAGTACCGCTCGCTCGTCATGTACGTGCCCTCCCCCTCTCCTCCGTCAGCGCGTCGCGCCCGCCCGCTCCCTGAACGCCTCGTACGCCTCGCGCATGTCGCGCTCGCGGTCGCAGCGGTCGAACGGCGGCACCCACTTCGCGGCCTCCTTCGGCATCGCGTCGCCGGCCTTCGCGCCCTTCACGCGCTCCCACACCTCGCGCGCGAGCCCCACGCCGGGGAGGCCCTTGTTCACCGTGAACACGACGCGCCCGTTCGCGTCGTACCACGTGTCGCGCTCGTACTCCTGCAACACCGGGAACTGCACCCGGTACACCAGCGCGAGGTCGTCCATCGTGACCCCGAGCGCCAGCGCCGCGAGCGCGTCGAGCTCCACCAGCGCCTGCCTCCGCGCGTACGCCCGACGGAGCGCCACCTCGCGCGTCCACACGGGGCTCTGCGTCCACGCCCCGAGCCGCGGGTCGCGCTTCGTGAACCCGTCGTCCGCGCGCAGCATCGGGAACAGCTCGGCCCACAGGTCCGCGTAGTGAACCGTGAGGCAGTTGAGCCGTAGCACCCGCGCCATCACCCACGGCTCGTACGCCGCTGGGACCTCGCAGGGCAACCGCGCGATGAGGTTCACATCGACGTGCCCCACGCCCGCTGTGCGGATCAGGAAGTCCACCAGCAGCGACGAGGCCAGCCCGTTGAAGATCACCGTCTCGCGGTTGGTCCCGCACGCGACGGTCTTCACCGAGTGGACCTGTGCGGGGCCCGGCGGCATCAGCGCGGGAATCAGCGTGCGCTCGCCGTTGGGCGAGACCATCTCGCGATGCACGTGGCGGTAGTGGTGCGTCAGCCCCTTGCCCTGCCACTCGGTGTCCCACTCGTGGAAGCGCTCCAGCGGCACGTTGGGTACGTAGAGCGTGCGCGGCAGGTAGTCGCTCGGCAGCGACTCCAGATCGAGCAATGTGTAGTCATTGTTGTGGCGGCATCCCTCGTTGGGCGTCTTGTTGAACGGCGTCGCCACGTAGAAGTGAGGCCCCGAGAGAATCCACTCGTTGATGGTCTTGGGGAAACCGACCTCACGGCGAATCGTCCCATCGGCCTGTCGATCGCCCTCGTTCCACTCGCGCGTCGTCATCCAACGTGTGCCGACGGGACCGAGCGATGCCGCTCGCGCAAGCGCGCTCATCGCGTCGAGCAGGCCGCGCGCGTGAACAATTGGCAGCTTCGTCGGATCCGTGCCGCCCTCCTCACCGCCAAACAGCGAGGCCGCGGTCGACATCAGCTCGGCGTCGTAGCGGATGACGCGGTCGACGTGACCGCGCGTCTCCCACTCACCGTCCTCGTCCTTGATCCCAGGCACGTCGCCATAGCCGTCGTGTGTGGTGCACTCGCCGATCGTGCGCGGATGAAGCAGGTTGTTGATCATCGCGAAGCGAGGCGTCTCCTTGACGCGCCCGCATGCACTCATTTCAAAATGCTTCTCGTGATGAATCGACTCGAAGAGCATCAACTTGTTGAGGAAGTGAAACCGCCACACGAGTCGCGGCAGTAGCGCGGCGCGGAGCTTCCCCGATCCGGGGTCGTCGTAGAGGCCCTTCTGGTGGATGAAGCCGATGGCCCCTTGCGGTGAGAGCCCCATCGCCCGCTCGATGAAGCACTTGTAGAGGTTGTTCTTCGCACCCTGGAGCAGCGGGTAGTTCTGCGCCGCGCCGAGGAACCAGCTCGTGCCCGTGGCGCTCTCGAACTCGTCGAAGAAGACCTGGCGCACCTCGTCGGACTTCAGCAGCGCCTCGCGGCGCTCGCTGGCCTGCTTCGTCGAGAGGCTGCGCAGCGCGATGGTCGGGTCGAAGTCGGCCAGCACCGCGGCCTCGTCCCACTCGACGCGGAGCCACGGGGGGTTGCCGACGATCACGTCGAACCCGCCGCGGGCGAAGACCTCGGGGAAGCTCAGCTCCCAGTGGAAGAAGCGCATCCTGCGGGTGACGCGCTCGACGATGGCGAGGCGCTCATAGTCGGCCTCGCCTGGGAGGCCCAGGAGCGCTTCGAGGTCGCCGAGCCACTCGTCGCGTGAGGGGAGCTTGTCGGCCTCGGAGACGGGCCAGAACCACAGGGCGCACCAGTAGTCCATCGCGGCCCTGAGGCGTTGACCGGGGGCCGTGGGGGCGAGGAGCTTCGCGCGCCGCTCCTCGCACTCGAGGAGCGACGGCACGCGCCCGGCGTCGGCGTCGCGGCCCCAGAGCGGAACCGACTGCCGCGTCGCCGCGAGGAGCTCGTCGCGGTCGGCGTGGTGGCGCTCGAAGAGCACGTCGACGCGCGCCGAGAGCTGAACGAGACGGGCCTCGTCGAGCATCTCGAAGGGGGCGCTCTGCTTCTTGCGCCAGTCCTTGATGGCCGCGACGGCCGAGGGCGCGAGGGCCTTGACGACCTTGTCCTGATCGAAGGGCGCCATGCCCGCGTCGGGCACGAGAAAGTGCCACACGGTCGCGTCGGGGCGCGGGCTGCCGACGGGCACCTTCGTGGGGCGCATGTCGAGCCACGTGCCGGTCTTCCTGCCCTTCACGGGGCGCAGGTCAGCCACGGAGAAGACCTCGCGGCGCGCGCCGAGGAGGGAGTTGCCCGTGGCAATGCGGGCGTCGAACCAGGGAGCAGGGAGGCGGCGCCCGAGCACGTTGAGCCAGAGGGAGACCTTGCCGAGCTCCGCGGCCATGGGGGTGAGGTCGACGCCGTACACCTGCCCCGTCGCCACGTGGAACTTCACCCGCTGCCGCTCGGCTTCGAACTGCGACGACGGGATGCGCTGGCCGAGCTCCTCCTGCCGCTTCGCGAGGTACGCGTCGGCGAGCTGGGTGACGGCCTCGTTCAAGAACGCGCCCGACCCCATGGCGGGCTCGCACACGGTGAGCGCGAGGATCTCCTCGGCCGAGAGGCCCTCGAGGCGCTCACGCAGGGTGTACTTCGTGAGGCAGCGGGTGAGCACCTCGGGGGTGTAGTAGCTGGCCGTCTTCTCACGGTCCCTGCCCGCGAGGCGGTAGAGAAAGGTCCCCTTCGGGTGCGCCACGGGCTCTCCGCGCGCGTCGCGCACGACCTCGGTCTTCGCGTCGAAGCGGTCGATCTGCGACGCGGGGACGAACCACGTCCTCGCCTCGGGGTCCTGGTGGGTGCCGGGCGCGCGGACCTCGTAGAGGGTGTCTGTCGCGAAGAAGCCCGAGTACGAGAGCAGCCCCTCGTACACGGCGCCGAGCTGGTTGATGCCGAGCTGCGCGTACGAGATGCGCCCGCGCTGCTTCTGCCCGTGGCCCTCGCGCGTGAGCGACAGGCACGCGAGCACGGCCTGCAGCGCGTGGTTGCGCAGGGGCACGCGGTCGATGTGGTGCGTGCGCTGCGTGTCGAAGAGGGCCGAGCGGAGCCCCGGCACGACGAAGCCGTGGTGGATCATCCCCTCGTCGCGGGTGAGCGCGAGCTGCTCGCGGTGCCGCGGAAAGCCCTCGTCGACGAGGCGAAAGAGCCGCTGGAGCGAGTGGTGCAGGTAGTGCCCGTTGCGCGCGCCCTCGGTGGTGAGGGTGACCAGCTCGAGGTCGCGGAGGAACTCCAGCGCGTAGCCCCGGCGGTACTCCTCGGCGTTGGCGGGCACGACGCCGAGCTCGGCGCCGCGGGCCTCGACGTAGAAGAGAAAGAGCAGGCGGTAGAGGTAGACGAGGCAGTCGAGGGTGAGCTCCTGCGCGAGGGCGGGGTTGTTGAACACGCCGGTCTTGCGCGCGCGGAGCTGGTAGACGACCTCGTTGGCGAGGAGCTCGACGGCCTGACGGGCGCCGTGCTTGAGGTCCTCGGAGGCGGCGTAGGCGTGCTTGTGCGAGCTCTCGTCGAGGGTGTCGTGCAGGGCCGCGCCGCTGTCGGGCGCGAGGCACTCGCGGTGGAGCAGCGCCGCGAGCGCGCGGAGGCCGTCCTCGGTGCGCACGCCGAGGAGGCGCGCGAGGTCGAAGCGCAGGCACGCGGCCTGGGGCCACTTCCATCGGTCGACGAGGGTGGCCTCGTCGCCCGCGAGGAAGAGCACCCACCGCGGGGGCTCGGGGTCGTCGCGCGAGAAGATCCCCTCGTCGAGGATCTCCCGCCACGTACGGTCATCGAGGTCGAGGTCTCGGGCCCCCTCGGGGAGCTGCTCTCGGAGGGGCTTCGCGTCGAGGGGATCGGCGTCGTCGCCGACGGCGATGGGGGCTTCGAGCACGACGAGCCAGGGCGCTCCCTCGCGCCGCAGGGAGACGAGCGCGGGGATGACCTTCGCGTCGTCGAGGGTCTCGACCTCGTCGCGGGGCTCGTACCCGAGGGCGCGCAGCAGGGCGACGTGAAATCCATGGGTCTCGCGCCATCGCTCCACGGGGTCGCGCAGCTCCGGCGCCCGCCCGCGGAGCGCCTCGAAGGGCCGCTGGAGGGTTCGCAGCCGGGCCCACGGCGGTGCGCTGCGGGTGTCGCGCTCCCACTGGCCGAGCACCGTGCGCAGGTCGGCGTCGAGCACGGTGGCGAGGTAGTGCTCGGCGTAGAACTCGCCGACGTTCTCGACGCCCAGATCGAGGACGCTCATGGCCGCCCCTCTGGAGACGCGCCTGTTTTCCGCCGGGGTTCGGGGGCGTTGCCCCCTGATACGAGCGCCATGTCAGTTTTGCCGCTTTCGCTCGCCAGTGCCCGGGGTTCGCGGTGGCTCCATGGGCTCGCTGGGGGCCGCTCACACCGGGCAATATCGTGCGGTCG
>JBDHVF010000487.1:0-6435 GCA_039809605.1 Polyangiales bacterium
CCCCTCTCCCGCGCCCTCGCGGGAGAGGGGCGGGGGGGGGAGGGTATGCAGGCTACTTCCAGGCACCCCCTCCCGCTTCCGCGGGAGGGGGACGGGGGGAGGGCCGTGAAGCTCCGCCCCGAGCGCTTCGGCGCGTGGGTGCGCGTCGACGACGGCACCCTCGCCGCCGTCGACCGCACGCTCGCCCGCGCGCTCGGCGTCGACGGCGCGTCGCTCTGGGACGACGCCCTCGCCCCGCCCGCGCCCGCGCCCCTCGAGGCCCACGTAGCCGTCACGTCGCGCTGCCCCGCGGGCTGCGCGGGTTGCTACCAGTCGGCCACGCGCGACGGTGACGACGTTCCGCTCGAAGCGCTCGCGCGCACGCTCGACGCGCTCGCGGAGATGGGCGCGTTCACCGTGGCCTTCGGCGGCGGCGAGCCGATGCTGCGCGACGACCTCGGCGCCGTCGCCACGATGGCCCGCGCGCGCGGGCTCGTGCCCGTGGTCACCACCAGCGGCATCGGGCTCACCCCCGCGCGCGCCGCCACGCTCGGTGACTTCGCGCAGGTCAACGTGAGCCACGACGGCGTGGGCGGCGGCTACGAGGCCGTGCGCGGCTACGACGGCGAGGCCGTGGCCGACCGCGCCGTGCGAACGCTCGTGGCCGCGGGCGTGGCCGTGGGCATCAACCACGTGCTCACGCGCCACAACGTCGACCGCCTCGCCGACACCGCGCGCCACGCGCGCGCGCTCGGGGCGCGCGAGATCCAGCTCCTTCGGTACAAGCCCGCCGGGCGCGCCGCGTCGCTCGACTACCTCGCGCGTCGCCTCACGCCCGCGCAGGCCCGCGCCCTCGGCCCCGCGCTTCAACGGGTCGCCGAGGAGCACATGGGCGCCCTCTCCGTTCGCGTCGACTGCGCGACCGTGCCGCTGCTCTCGGCGTCGCTCACCGACGCGCGCGCGCTCGAGCGCTTCGGCGTGTTCGGCTGCGAGGCGGGCCGCCACCTCGGCGCCGTGCGCCGCGACGGCTCGCTCGCCGGGTGCAGCTTCGTCACGCGCGAGGGAAGTGCCTCTCACGGCTCGCTCGCCGAGCGGTGGCAGGCCTCGCCCGAGCTCGCGCGCTTCCGCGAGTCCGTGCGCGACCCCGCGGAGCCCTGCGCGTCGTGCCCGCTGCGCGCGGTGTGTCGCGGCGGCTGCCGCATCGTGAGCGAGCACCTCACGGGGGGCTTCGCGCCCGACCCCGAGTGCCCTCGGGTCATCGCGTGGAGCGCGGCGGCGCGCGACGACGCGCCCGTCCGGGGGTAGCATCGAGCGTCGTCATGGAGCCCGCACGCCGCGTCCGATGGACCGCCGACGAGTACCTCGCGCGCGAGCAGCGCAGCGCGAACAAGCACGAGTTCCTCGACGGCGAGGTCTACGCGATGGCGGGGGCCACGCTGCGCCACAACACCATCGCGGCCAACGCGATCTACCTGATCACGGGGCTCGTTCGGGGAAAGCCCTGCCGCGCGTTCACGAGCGACCAGCGCATCCACGTCGCGGCCACGGGGCTCTACACCTACGCCGACGCCGGGGTGCTGTGCGGCGAAGCGAAGATGCACCCGAGCGACGCGCTCACGCTGCTCAACCCGACGCTGCTCGTCGAGGTGCTCTCGCCCTCCACCGAGTCGTACGACCGCGGAGAGAAGCTCCAGCACTACCGGGAGATCCCGTCGCTGCGCGAGGTGCTCCACCTCTCGACGCGCGAGCGCCACGTGATGCACCACCGCCGCCTCGACACCGGCCAGTGGGTGCTCACCGAGCGCCGCGAAGGGGAGATGGAGCTCCCCGTCCTCGGCGGGGTGGTGCGCCTCGACGACCTCTACGACAAGGTCGACTTCGAACGCCCCGACGCGTAGCCCGGCGCGAATGGCTACGAGAACCGGCCCGTGACCGCGAGGAAGGTCACCTTGTCGGTGGTCTCTCGCAGGCGCGCCGAGAGGGTGCGCACGAGGTTCCAGAGGATCTCGTAGCCCACGTCGCGGTTGGTGTAGAGCAGGTGCTCGAGCTTGTCCTTGCGGATCTCGAGCAGGCGGCAGTCTTCGTGGACGTGCGCGTCGGCGCTGCGGGGCGCGTCGTCGAGAATGGCCAGCTCGCCGAAGCAGTCGCCGGGGCCGAGCACCACCAGGGCCTCCTCGCCCATGCCGGGCACGTCGCGCGAGATGCGCACGCGGCCCTCGACGATGACGTACAGCCGGTCGCCGGGGTCGCCCGTGCGAAAGAGCACCGTGCCCGCGGGGTGGCGCACCTCGCTCACCAGCGCGAGGAGCTGATCGAGCGAGCGCTGCGAGAGCCCCGCGAACATCTGCACCCGCGCCAGCCACGCGGAGGGCGGTCTCGACTGGGGCTCTGCGGTCGCGTCGGCCATCGCTCGTGCTCCGGCGCGCAGGGTCGCACCGCGGGCGCCCCCGAGGCAACTTCGCGCGTCGATCGACCGTGGACATCGCGAACGCTGTCGCTTGACAGCCCGTGCCGGGGACGGGTACTGGCGTGAGAGACCCGTTCATCGCACTGACGCGAAGGAGCCGTCGATGTCGCAGAGCGACAAGCGCAAGCAGAGCCTCTACTTCCCAGAGTCGATGCTGCTGGAGATCCAGCAGGAGGCCGCGCGCCTCGACCGCTCGCTCTCGTGGGTGATGCAGCGCGCGTGGAAGCTCGCGCGCGCGGAGATCAAGCGGCTCCCCTCGGTCAACGACGTGCCCGACATGGAAGCGCAGGACGACGTCCGCGGCCGCGACGAGGACTGAGCGCACCGCGCGACCGACGTGCGCCACACCACCCTCGCCAGCGCGGCGCCCTACGAAGACTTCGCCTTCGGACCCGACGGCACGCGGCTCTACTACGAGCACGCGGGCGACGGCCCCGTGGTGATGCTCTGCGACGGCATCGCGTGCGACGGCTTCATCTGGAAGTACCTCTACCCCGTGCTCACGGCGCGCCACCGCGTGCTGCACTGGAACTACCGCGGCCACGGGCGCTCGGGGCCCCCGGTCGACCCGGCGCGCGTGGGGGTGGCCGACCACGCGCGCGACCTCCACGCGGTGCTCGACCACGCGGGCGTCGAGCGCGCGACGCTGATCGGTCACTCGATGGGCACGCAGGTGTGCCTCGAGGCCTACCGCCAGCGGCCCGAGCGGGTGTCGGGCCTCGTGCTCGCGTGCGGGAGCTACGGGCGCATCACGCGCACCTTCCACGGCACCGACGCGCTCGCGCACTGGCTGCCCGCGGTGATCGACCTGCTCGAGCGGCACCCGCGCCTCGCGCGCGCGCTCTGGTCGCGCGGCCCCGCCGACGTGCTGGCCTGGGGCGCGCGGCAGCTCGGCGAGGTCGACGCCCTGCGCGTGCGCACCGAGGACCTCATGCCGTACTTCGAGCACATCTCCACGCTCGACCCGGTGATGTTCTTCAAGATGGTCCGCGCCGCGGGCGAGCACAGCGCCGAGGACCTGCTCCCCTCGGTGCGCGCGCCGACCCTCGTCGTGGCCGCCGAGCGCGACACGTTCACCCCCGTGCGCTACGCCGAGCAGATCGCGCGGCAGGTGCCCGGCGCCGAGATCCTCACGGTGCCCGGCGCGTCGCACACCGCGCCCATCGAGCAGCCCGAGCTCGTCGACCGGCGCGTGGTCGACTTTCTGGAGCGCCGTGTCGACCCCCGCCCGTGAGGGCCCCGCGCGCACCGGCGTACTGACGGCGCTCGCGCTCCTCTACGCGTCGCAGGGCATCCCCTTCGGCTTCGCGTCGGAGTACGTGCCCGTGGTGCTGCGCGAGCAGGGGCTCTCTCGCTCGGCCATCGCGGCCTTCGGCTACCTCCAGCTCCCGTGGCAGCTCAAGCCCCTGTGGGCCGGCGTGGCCGACCACCCCCGCGTGCGCCCGCGCTCGCGCGCCGCGCTCCTCGCGCTGCAGCTCTGCCTCGCGCTGGTGATGGCCTCGTACGCGCTCGCGGGCGACCCCCGCGACCTCGCGCCGTGGGCCGCGCTCACCCTCGTCGCGGCCCTGGTCGCCGCCACGCAGGACGTCTTCGTCGACGCCTTCGCCGTGCGCTCCCTCGCCGATCGCGAGCGGGGCTGGGGCAACGCCGCGCAGATCGCGGGCTACCGCGTGGGGATGATCTTCGGCGGCGGCGCGATGCTCGCGCTCTCGGGCTACGTCGGCGCGCGGCGCGTGTTCGTGATGTGCGGCGCGGTCATCGCGCTCGCGTCGCTCTGGGCCTTCGCGCTGCGCGACGACGAGCCCGCCGCCGCGACCGAGGGCCCGTACCGCGACCCTTCGAAGCCCGCCGAGCCCCGCACGACGCTCACGCTCCGGGCGCTGCTCCCGCGGCTGGTGAAGGGCCCGGCGCGCACGGTCACCCTCGTCGCGGTGACGTACAAGCTCGGCATCCACGCGGCCTCGGCGCTCATCAAGCCCATGCTCGTCGACGCGGGCTGGTCGCGCGAGCGCATCGGTACGCTGGCCGTCACGCTCGGCGCGGCGGCGGCGGTGGCGGGCTCGGTCGCGGGCGGCGCGCTGCACCGATGGGTGGGCGAGCGCCGCGCCCTCGTCGCGGGGGCGGGGCTGCACGCGCTGGCGGTGCTCCCGCTCGCGGCGGCGGCGGCCATGGGGTGCCCGCGGGGGCTCACCACGGGCGCGGTCGCCCTCGAGCACTTCGCGAGCGGCGCGGGCACCACGGCGCTCTTCGCGGGGCTCATGACCGCGACGCAGCGCGAGCACGCGGCGCTGCACTACACGGTGCTCACCAGCCTCAACGCGCTGGCGATCGGGGTCGGGGGGCTCATGGGCGCCGCCCTCGGAGACCTCGTCGGCGTCGAGCCCGCGTACGCCGTCGCCGCGGGGCTGTGCCTCGCGCCGTGGGCGCTCCTCGGGCGGTGGACCGAGCACGCGGCCGCGAGCGCGCAAGCGACAGAACGTGTCTCCTGAACGAAGACGGACGCGCCTCCCACCTTTACGTTGACGGCGCGCGGGACCTTTGCCTAGTCTGCGGGCGTTTCAGGTGACCGACGCGGCAACGCACGGCGAATTCGATGGAGCTCGATGTCGGTTTTGTGTGCGGCCGATGTGACACCTACGCGCCCCTCGGCGCCCGGGTGTGCTCGTCCTGTGGAGAGGCGCTGGGGTTCACCGCGGAGCCGTCGCCGGCCGACGCCCGCGCGGGCAGGCCCAGGCTCCCGCGCAAGGCGCCCTCGCTGCGCCCCGGACTCGAGCAGCTTTTCGGGGAGCCCGTGCCCGACGCGTCGTCGTCGTTCGCGGAGGCATCCCGATCCGTCCCGATCAAGGAGCAACCCGCGAACCTGTTCGTGGGGCCGATCAAGATCCCGGCCCGGTTCGCGGTCACGGAGGCGCTGATGGACCAGGCTCGCAGCTACGTTTGCAAGAAGTGCTACTCGCCGGTGCCGCAGGGACACAAGTTCTGCGGGCGCTGCGGCGAGCCCGTTCCGCGTGAGGTGCTCACGGCGCAGACGCTGCTGCTCTCGAAGATGCTCGAGCCGGGCAAGGCCAAGCTCGTGGTGATCAAGGGCGAGGGCTTCCAGGCCGACCCCTCCGACGAGACGGCGTTCCTCCTGGGCGGGCGGCAGCACCCCGCGGGGCGCACGCAGGGCGACATCCTCTTCGACCGCGACTCGTGGGTCTCGCCGCTGCACGCGACGTTCTACTACCGCGACGACGGCAAGCTGGTGATCCGCGACGAGAGCTCGCTCAACGGGATCTTCCTGCGCATCAAGGGCTCGGCCACGATCACGCCGGGCGACCTCTTCCTCGCGGGCGAGCAGGTGTTCCGGCTCGACACGACGCCGCGCGCGAGCGACGGGCCCGAGCCCGACGGCACGCAGTTCTACTCGTCGCCCAAGCGCCCGTCGCCCTTCCGCCTCGTGCAGATCCTCCGCGGGGGCATCTCGGCCACGCAGGTGTGCGCCCGCGAGGCGTCGGTCACCGTGGGCCGCGAGGGCTGCGACATGAACTTCCCCAACGACCCGTACATGTCCACGCGGCACTGCAAGGTCGAGCTCACGCCCGGCGGCGCGTACCAGCTCACCGACAGCGGCAGCAAGAACGGCACGTACCTCGCGATCCACGGCGAGCGCGAGCTCGCGCACGGCGACTACCTCTTCATCGGGCGCGAGCTCCTGCGCGTCGACATCTCCGCGTAGCGGATCGGTCAAGGGTCGAGAACAGCGCCGAGAGACACAGCGCAGCGAAGCGTCGGAGGCATCCGTGATCATCTGTCCGAAGTGCGGCAAGGAGAACCAGGACCACTACAAGTTCTGCCTCGGCTGCGGGAACGAGCTCCCGCGCGAGAGCGGACCGAAGGGCCCCATGCGCCCGACGCCCCCCGCGGTGAACATCGGCCGCGCCGCGCCCGCCGGCCCCTTCCCCGCGCCCGTCGCCGGCCCCCCCACCCCGGGCCCCTACGGCAGCCCC
>JBDHVF010000488.1:0-6432 GCA_039809605.1 Polyangiales bacterium
AGTACTCGACGAGGCGGGGGATGTCCTCGCGGCGCTCGCGCAGCGGCGGCGTGGCGATCTCGACGCCGCGCACCCACGCGAGCAGGTCGGCGCGGCGGCCGTCGCGGCGCGCGGCGCCCGCGGGCGCGCACTCGCTCACGGCGATCACCCGCGGCGCGCCGGGCTGCGTCACCGCGTGCAGGAGCCGCACGCGCAGCTCCGTGGGGAGCGCGGTGACCGACTCGAGGAGCAGCGTTCCGCCGCGGGCCTCGAGCACGAGCCCGCGGGCCTCGTCGAAGAGCGACGCGACGAGGCGCGCGGGGTCGAGGGCGCAGTCGACGACGACCAGGGGCCTCTCGGCGCGCGGCGAGAGCGCGTGGATGGCGCGCGCGACGAGCCCGCGGCCCGTGCCGCGCTCGCCCACGAGGAGCACCGGGTCGTCGCAGGCGAGGGCCCTGCGCACCTGGAGGTTGAGCGAGGTCATGGTGGGGCCCCCGTCCATGACGACGGCGAGGGCGTCGCGCACGGGCAGCGCCTCGCGGAGCGCGTCGAGCCTGCGGTGCAGCGCGAGGCGGTCGCGCACGCGCGAGAGGAGCGTGGCGACGTGCTGGGGCTCGATGGGCTTGAGCAGGTAGTCGTAGACGCCCTGCCGGATGGCCGCGGTCACGTGGTCGACGGACGCGAAGGCGCTCATGGGCACCACCGCGGCGCAGGGCGAGCGGCGGTGCACGGCCTCGCAGAGCGAGCCCACGTCGACGCGGGGCGAGCGCACGTCGCCGATCACCAGGTGGTACGCGCGCGTGGACAGGAGCGCCTGCGCGACGCGGCCGTCCTCGGCGAGGTCGACGTCGTCGCCCGCGCGCGCGAGCCACGCGGCGAGCGTGCGGCGCGTCACGGCGTCTTCGTCCACGAGCAGGATGCGGAGTCGGTCGGTCACGTGCGCCCTCTCGTCCCTTCGTCGCTGACTTCATCGGCGCCGCGCGGCCGGAGCTTGAGCCCGCCGGAGGGGGTTGCGCGGGCCGCCGCGCGGCCTCACCGTCTCGGGGCACACGGAGGTGACCCATGGGACTGACGGGAGGCCCGGCCTGCGAGAGCTGCGGGCGGCCGATGATGACGGACCGGGACCACGGCGGCGGGCGCGCCGACAACCCCTACTGCCGGCACTGCACCGACGCGCGGGGCTCGCTGCGCCCGTACGACGACGTGCTCGAGACGCTGGTGCGCGAGGAGTTCATGGCGCGCAACGGCATGGCGCGCCCGCAGGCCGAGGCGGCCGCGCGCAACGCGCTCCGGCACAGCCCGGCCTGGCGAGGCCACGGGTAGAGGTCGTCAGTCGCGGCCGATGTCGGTGGCGGTGCCGCCGTCGGTCGGGCACACGGTCACCACGCCGCCGTCGCTCATCGTGCAGTCGAAGTCGCGGCAGTCGACGAAGCCGTCGCAGTCGTTGTCCACGCCATCACCACAAGCGGCGTTGGTGTTCTCCTCGCCGCGGCACGCGCACGTGCCGCCGTCGCGCAGGGTCACGCCGCCGTCGCGCACGCACGCGGTGATGGCGCACGAGCGACACGAGAAGTCCTCGCAGTCGGTGTGGCCGTTGCAGTCGTTGTCGATGCCGTCGTTGCAGAGGGCGTTGGTGTTCTCGTTGACCGGCGCGTCGCAGCGGCCCGCGTCGGTGTGGGTGCCGCCGTCGCGGGCGCACACGGTGATCACCCCCGCGTCGCTGCGCGAGCACGAGAAGTCGTTGCAGTCGGTGAAGCCGTTGCAGTCGTTGTCGACGCCGTCGGAGCACGCCTCGTTGGTGTTCTCCTCGCCGCGGCACGCGCAGAAGCCCGCGTCGCCGCGCTGCAGCCCGCCGTCGCGCAGGCACACGGGCACCGCGCAGGTCTGGCACGAGAAGTCCTGGCAGTCGGTGAAGCCGTCGCAGTCGTTGTCGAGGCCGTCGCTGCACGCGGCCATGGTGCTCTCGGGCGCGCCGCACATGCACGTGCCGCCGTCGCGCAGGGTCACCGTGTTGTTCGTCAGGCACGCGGGCACCGCGCACGTGCGGCAGTTGAAGTCGTCGCAGTCGCCGAAGCCGTTGCAGTCGTTGTCGAGGCCGTCGCTGCACTCCGCGGCGGTGTCCTCGCGCGACGAGCGCGTCGGCGCGCAGGGCACGTCGCGGCGCGGGGCGCGGTCGGAGCTGTTCATGTCGGTCGCGGGCGCGTCGCCGGCCGTCACGGGGGCGTCGATGCCCCCGTCGTCGCCGGGAGGCGGGGTGTCGGTTCCCCCGCTGCCGCGAGAGATGCAGGCCGAGACGAGAAGCAGCGCACCGAGGAAGCAACGCGAAGTGGTCATCGATCGGTCTCCCGTAGGGGGGGGTCACGCGAAGGGGCCACGCGCGCGCGACCCGACGGGCGTTGCTATCACGGATCCCGCGGGGAGGTGAACGCCCCCGCGGCGCTTGACACCCGAGAGCTCCTGGTGGCGTGTTGCGCGCCCCAACCCATCGCTCGCGCGGAGGTGCCCCATGAACCGGGTGTTCGTCGACGTGGATACGCAGTTCGATTTCTGCGCGCCTGGCGGCGCCCTCTTCGTCGAAGGCGCCCCCGCGGCGGTGGGGCCCTGCGCGCGGCTGGTGAAGGCCGCGGTGGCCGCGGGCGCCCCGGTGGTGGGCAGCGTCGACTCGCACGCCCACGACGCGTGGGAGTTCGCCTCCAACGCCAACCGCGGCCCCGCGGGCGAGAAGCCGAACTTCCCCCCGCACTGCGTGAAGGGCACGGCGGGCTGGCTCAAGCTCCCCGCGACGCTGCCCGAGCGCTTCTACTTCGTGCCCGCGGTCGACGAGCCGGCCGCGGCGGCGCGCATCCCCGCGGGCACGCAGGCGGTGTACTTCGAGAAGGAGGTCTACTCCCTCTTCGCCAACCCCAACGCGGCGCGCGTGCTCGACGCCCTCGCGCCCGACGGCGCGGTGGAGTTCGTGGTCTTCGGCGTGGCCACCGACTACTGCGTGCGCGCGGCGGCCCTCGGGTTCGGTGAGTGGATCCGCGCCCGCCCCGACCGCGCGGGCTCGCGCGTGGTGGTGGCGAGCGACGCCGTCGCGGCCGTCACCGCCGCCGGCGGCGCCGCGGCCGTCGACGAGATGAAGCGCGCGGGGGTCGCGTTCCGCACGACCGACGAGGTCCTCGCGGGGTGACCGGGCGCGCGGGGCGCGCCGCGCGTAAGCGGTCGAAGGTCATGGCGTTGACGTCGTACAAGCAGCGGCGGGGTGTTTGGGTTGCGCCCGAAGACGTCTCCGCGAGAAGATCCGCGCCCGCCCGACCGTCCCACGCCAGCAACGTACACCCCGAAGGAGTCTCATCGATGACGTCGTCTTCCAAGCTCGCCCTCGTCCTCCGCTGTTCCGCCACGCTCGCCGCGGGGCTCGCGCTCACCGACTGCGTGGTGCGCACGACCCCCGTGCGAACCGCCGGCACCATCACCGTGCAGCCCGGGACGACGACCGTGACCGCGCAGCCCACCTACGCCCAGGCGCAGCCCACCTACGTCCAGGCGCAGCCCACCTACGCCCCGCCGGCCCCCGTGGCGCAGCCGACCTACGCGCAGCCGCAGCCCGTGGTGGGCGCGGTGAACGTGGGCGTCGGGGGCATGGGCGTGGGCGTGGGCGGCGGCGTGGTGGTCGGCGGCAACTGGGTCACCGACAACTACGCCCCCAACGATTTCGTGTCGTACAACATGTCGCTGCGCGCGCGGCAGTTCGCGGCCGGGTTCATCCCCGTGACGCGGCTCTTCCGCTCGGTGATGAGCCAGGGCCAGAGCCAGTTCGTGACCGTGTCGATCGCCCCCGGCCGCTGCTACCGCATCATCGGCGTGGGCGGCCCCGGCGTGCAGGACCTCGACCTGCGCATGCGCGACATGAGCGGCAACGTCATCGACCAGGACGTCGCCACCGACAACTTCCCCGTGCTCGGCCTCAACCGCCAGCTCTGCCCCTCGTGGACGGGCACCTTCCAGGTCGAGGTGATCATGTACTCGGGCGGCGGCGAGATCGGCGTGCAGGCCTTCGCGACGCCGTGACGTCCGCGCGCTACGCTCCCGCCTCGCCCTGAATGCCCTCGCCCACTGCCCACCGCCTCTGGCTCGCGGCCGCGGCGCTCGCGGGCTGCGAGCCCGCGCCCGCGCCGACAGCGCTCACACCACCGACGCCGCCGTCGGTGGTCATGGGCCAGGAGCCCGCCGCGCCTCGCGCGTCACGCCACGAGCCCGACGTGTCGCCCGCGGACCTCGACGAGGTGCAGCGGGGCCTCGGGCCTCTCGTGGCCCGCTTCGGCGCGGGCTACGCGCGCGCGTCGCGGGCGGCGGCGCGCGCCATCGAGGCCTCGCAGACCCAGCGCCTCGCGCTGCCCGTCGAGGGCGGCTACTGCTACCGCGTGCTCGTCACGGGCACCGCGTCGCTCGGCGACCTCGACGTCGCGCTCTTTCAGGAGTCGGGCGCCGAGATCGAGAGCGACGCCTCCTACGGGGTGGCGTCGCTCCTCGGGCTCCGGCAGCCGCTGTGCGTGAGCGTCGCGGCCACGCTGCGCCTCGAGGTCCACGCGCTCGGCGGCGCGGGGGTGTACGGGGTCGAGGTGCTCCGCGCGGCGGAGGCCGGCGCGTCGTCGTGGCCGCACTGGGGACAGCTCCGCTGAGCGGGGGCGACGGTCACCACATCACGGTGTAGCCGACGTTCGCGCCGAACGAGGTCGACACGGCGAGCAGCGAGCCGTTCTGCGTCTGCACCACGTCGTTGGTCGAGTACTGGAGCTGGATCGCCGGCGTGAGGATGCCCGAGCGCCCCACCGCGATGTTCACGCCGAGGCGAGGCGCGAGCGCGAAGCCCGCGCCGGGCCCCTCGGCGTACGAGAGGCCGAGGCCCACGCCCGCGAAGCCGAAGACCGTGCGACTGAAGGGCAGGTGCACCGACGGCTCGGCGAGGAGCTGCAACGTGTGGGTGCTCGCGCCGTCGACGTTGGCGTACCGGTAGCTGAAGATGCCCGTGAGCTCGATGTTGTCGGCGAAGAACCAGCCGAGCGTCGGCGAGATCGAGAGCGTCGTGATGTTGCTGCCGACGTTGAAGCCCAGGTTGCCGCCGAGCTCCAACACGCCCGCGCGGGCGTACGCCGTCGTGCCGCCGACGCCGGCCTGCTCGACCACGCCGCCCGCGGGCAGCACCGGCGCCGCGACGGGGGGCTGAGCGTCGTGGTCCGAGCGCGGCGGGGGCAGCGACTGCGAAGGCGTCCCCTCGCCCACCACCACGTTCCGGGCGCCGGTGTCGGTCTGCGTGTCGTTGCGCGTCTGCGCCGACGCGATGGTCGGCGCGATCGAGAGGGCCAGCGCAGAAACCGAGAGAAGAAGAGGCTTGAGCGAGCTGGTCATAGTCGTGGCTCCTGGGTTGTCGAGCGATGCGCTCTGGGGCTCGTGAATCTCCACGCACCGTGCCACCGCTCGCCTCATCGATTTCACCGCTCGCCGAAGGGTGTTTTCGTGGCGGCGCGCCTCGCTCTGTAGCGGCCCCGCACGCGCGGAATGCGCTGCGCAATGCCACGGTGTCACGCGACGCCCCCGCGCCTCGCGCGGTGTTCTTGACTGACGAGCGCGGCGATCCATCTTGCGGCGGTCCTCGGCGTCTTCACGCATCGCCGCTCGGCGAACCGAAAGGAGGACTCATGTCCCCCACGCTTCCACGCTCCCTCGCGGCCGCGGCCTCGCTCGCGTCCGCCCTTCTCCTCGGCGCGCCCGCGCTCGCGGGCACCGTGCAGGTGCGCGACGGCGCCGGCCTGCTCACGCCCGACCAGGAGTCCGCGCTCCGCGCCGCGGGCTCGCGCTACGCCTTCGACGCGCGCGTGCTCACCGACACGCGCTTCGCCACGCGCGACGCGTTCGAGCGCCACGTGGCCGCGCAGCTCGCGGGCCCCACGATGGTGGTCGTGGGCATCGACCCGGCGCACCGCTGGACCGCGGTGCACTACGGCACCTCCACGCGCATCGCGACGGCGCGCTTCGGCGCCATCGAGAACGCGGGCGACCCCTACTTCCGCGCCGCGCGCTGGGGCGACGGCGTGCTGTCGATCCTCGACGCGGCGCAGTCGTCGGTGGGCTCGGCGCCCGCCAGCGGCTCGCAGGCGCCCGCGTTCCCGTGGGGCGTGGTGATCTTCGGGCTCGTGGCGGTCGGGGGCGTCGCGCTCGTCTCTCGGCTCGTGCGCCGCACGCAGCGCCCCGAGGCTCCCGGGTACCTCCCGATGGACCCCGCGCGCCGCTACGACGCGCCGCCCCCGAGCTACGGCTCTCCCTACGGCGGCTACGCGCCGCACGCGCCCTACGGGCCCGCGGGCGGGGGCGTCGGCACCGGCCTCGCGGGCGCGGCGCTCGGCGGCCTCGCGGGCTACGCGCTCGGCAACGCGATGGCCCACCGCGACGAGCGCGACGCCTCGCGCGCCG
>JBDHVF010000489.1:0-6419 GCA_039809605.1 Polyangiales bacterium
GCGAGGATCACCGGCAGCGCGGTGAACTCCACGAAGCCCCGCGGCGCGTGCCCCGCCTGGAGCGCGCGCACGTACGCCGTGGCGTCGTCGAGGTCGCGCCGCGCGAGGGCGAGCACGTCGGCGCGCGGCGCCGCGGGCGGCAGGTACACGCGGCCGTCGCGCGCGTCGTCGTCGGCGTCTTTGAGGATGTTCACGAGCTGAAGGCCCTCGCCGAACGCGACGGCGCGGGCGCGCAGGTCGGCCTCGACGGCCGAGAGCGACGGCGCGTCGAGCACGAAGAGGTCGGTGAGCAGCTCGCCCACGATGCCCGCGACGACGTAGCAGTAGGCGCGCAGGTCGGCGAGGTCGGCGAGGCGCAGCGAGCCGCCCTCGGTGCTGCGCTCGACGAAGCCCGCCATGCCGTGCGTGGTGCGCAGCGCGTGGCGGATCACCACCGCGCGCGCCCGGTCGCCGAGGCGCTCGGTGCGGGCGAGCACGTCGGGCGTCTCGGCCAGGAGCTCGAGGTAGCCCGCGTGGTCGGTGGGGGCCTCGCTCACCCACGCGCGCGCGAGGGCCTCGGCGCGCGCGGCGTCGTGGCGCTCGAGCAGCGAGGCGAACTCGGCCAGGGCCGACAGGCGCCGCGCGCGCGGCCAGCGGGCGGCGTCTTCGAAGGTGTCGGCGATGCGAAAGAGCAGGTACGCGAGCGTCACCTCGGCGCGCACGGGCTCGGGCAGCCGGGGGATCGAGAGCGCGAAGGTGCGGCTCGAGTGCTCGAGCAGTCGGTCGGGGTCACCCATGGGAGAGGGTGCTGCTTCTCGCGCCGCGCGGAGGGGCCTGTCAACGGGACGCCTCTCTTGCAACAGCCTCGGGGCGGTGTTACGCATTCGCGCTCCGAATCCACCCCTGCGGTGTACAACCCCTTTCAACCAGGGGAACAGCCACCGCGCTCTACACCCATCGAGGACACCGTGAAGCCCGGCATCCACCCCGACTATCCCGTCTGCACCATCTCGTGCGCGTGCGGCAACAGCGTGAAGACCCGCTCGTCGCGCGGTGATTTCTCGACCGACGTGTGCTCCGCCTGCCACCCCTTCTACACGGGCAAGCAGAAGATCATGGATACCGCGGGCCGCGTCGACCGCTTCAAGAAGCGCTACGAGAAGGTCGGCGGCGGCGCGCGCGCTGCGAAGTGACCGCCCGGCCTTCTGCCCCTCTTCCTCGCGATCCCGCGAGCGCGTGTTAGATTCCCAGCACCCTATGCCCACCCCCTCCATGCGCGCGGGCGAGCCGTACCGCGAACCCTCCGTCTGCCCGAGGCTCAACGTCGGCGGCCAGGCCGTGATCGAGGGCGTGATGATGCGCTCTCCGCGCTGCCTCGCCGTCGCGGTGCGCCGCGCCAACAGCGAGATCGTGGTGCGCGAGCAGCCGTGGAAGAGCTCGTTCGCCGCCTCGATCATGAAGGTCCCGTTCGTGCGCGGCGCGCTGGTGCTCATCGAGTCGATGCGCAACGGCTACGAGGCGCTGCGCTTCAGCGCCGAGCAGTTCGAACAAGACCTTCCCGAGAGCGAGCGCACCCAGGAGGAGCAGGGCGGCGCCGCGTCGCGCCTCGGCATGCTCATGTCGGTGCTGCTCTTCATCGCCCTCCCGAAGCTCCTCACCTGGGCGGCGGGGCACCTCGCGGGGCACCCGCTGGGCATGGCCGATCCCCGCTTCCACCTGCTCGCGGGCTTCTTCAAGCTCGCGATCTTCGTGGGGCTCATCTCGTTCATGCGCCGCAACGCCGAGATGCTGCGGGTGTTCCAGTACCACGGGGCCGAGCACAAGGCGATCGCGGCCTACGAAGCGGGCGAGGCCCTCACGGTCGAGAACGCGCAGCGCCACTCGACGCGCCACGCCCGCTGCGGCACGACCTTCCTCATGGTGGTGGTGGCCGTGTCGGTCGCGGTCTTCGCGCTCGTGCTCCCGCTCTTTCTCCCGCCCGACGGGGGCCTGCTCAACGTGCTCCTCTCGATCGTGATCAGCGTGCCGCTGATGTTCCCGGTGGCGGGCGTGTCGTACGAGCTGCAGCGCGTCGGGGCGCGCTTCGCCGACAACCCCCTGGCGAAGATCTTTCTCTACCCGGGCTTTCTCGTGCAGGGCCTCTCGACCGCCGAGCCCACCGACGACCAGGTCGAGATCGCCCTCGCCGCGCTGCGCGTCACCCTCGCCCACGAGGCCGCCGCGAAGGCCCCCGCGCCCGAGTCTCCCACGGTGCAGACCTTCGCGGACTACGCGACGCTCTCGACCGAGTACGGCCTCTAGCGACGCCCGTCGCGCGCCCTCTCCCCCTCTCTCCCCGACACTTCTGAGACTGCAACGCGCGCGAGCGATCGCGCGCAGACGAGGACCGCTCCGATGCTCCCCATGGACAAGCTCGAGGCGCTGGTGCACCGGGCCGACGAGCTCGACCGGCTGCTCTGCGAGCCCGGCGTGGCGGGCGACACCGCGCGCTACCGCAAGCTCACGCGCGAGCGCGCGCAGCTCGAGTCGCTCGTGACGTCGTTCGCCCGCTACAAGACCGCGAAGAGGCAGCTCGACGAGGACCGCGCCGCCCTCTCCGACCCCGAGCTCCGCGAGCTGGTGGCCGAAGAGATCCCCGCGCTCGAGCGCGAGACCTCGGAGCTCGAGCGCGCGCTCACCTTCATGCTCCTGCCGCCCGACCCCAACGACGACCGCGACGTGATCCTCGAGATCCGCGCGGCCGAGGGGGGCGACGAGGCCACGCTCTTCGCCGCCGACCTCTTTCGCATGTACTGCCGCTACTCCGAGAAGCGCCGGTGGAAGGTCGAGGTGCAGAGCGAGACGCCCACCGACGTGGGGGGCTTTCGCGAGCTCATCGCGATCGTGTCGGGCGACGGGGTGTACAGCACCCTGCGCTTCGAGGGCGGCGTACACCGCGTGCAGCGCGTGCCCGCGACCGAGGCGCAGGGGCGCGTGCACACGTCGACGGCCACCGTGGCGGTGCTCCCCGAGGCCGACGACGTCGACGTGCGCATCGACGAGAAGGACCTGCAGATCACCAAGGCCGCCTCGGGCGGCAAGGGGGGGCAGGGCGTGAACACCACCAACAGCGCGGTGCAGATCGTCCACCGCCCGTCGGGCCTCATCGTGAAGTGCCAGGACGAGCGCTCGCAGATCAAGAACCTCGCCCAGGCCATGAAGGTGCTGCGCTCGCGCCTGCTCGACATCGAGCGCCGAAAGCAGGAGGCGTCGATCACCTCCGACCGCCGCGCCATGGTGGGCACGGGCGAGCGCGCCGAGAAGGTGCGCACCTACAACTTCCCGCAGAACCGCGTGAGCGACCACCGCATCCAGCTCACGCTCTACAAGCTCGATCGCTTCATCAACGGCGACCTCGACGAGGTGCTCGTGCCGCTGCGCACGCACCACCAGGCCGAGCGCCTGCGCCGCGAGCTCGGCATCGACACGGGCCTCGGCGCTCAGGGCGCGGCGGGCGCCGACGACGACTGACCGCTACCGCGCCACGAGCACGCGCTCGATGCTCGCGAGGTCGGGCCTCACCTCGACGTCGGCGAAGCCCGCGTCGCGCGCGAGCGAGCGCACGAGGTCGCCCTGCCCGTAGCCGATCTCGACCACGAGCGATCCCCCCTCGACGAGCCGCGCGCGCGCCCCGGCGATGAGCGGGCGGAGCACGGTGGCGCCGTCGGGGCCTCCGTCGAGCGCGAGGCGGGGCTCGTACTTCGACACGTCGGGCATGAGCGCGTCGACCTCGGCGGTCTCGATGTACGGGGGGTTGCTCGCGATCACGTGGTAGCGACCGTCGGGCAGCGGGCGGTAGAGGCTCCCCTCGTAGACCTTCACGCGGTCGCTCACGCCGTGGCGGGCGACGTTGGCCCGCGCGACCTCGGCCGCCGCGGGCGAGAGCTCGACGGCGTCGACCTCGAGGTCGGGCCGCTCGCACGCGAGGGTCACGGCGATGATCCCGCTGCCGGTGCACAGGTCGAGCGCGCGCGGGCGGGCGCCCTCGGCGGGCGGCGGCAGGAGCGAGAGCGCGGCCTCGATCACGCCCTCGGTCTCGGGCCGGGGGATGAGCACCCGGCGGTCGACGGCGAAGGGGCGGCCGTAGAACTCCCGCTCGCCGAGGATGTACGCGACGGGCTCGAACCTCCTTCTGCGCTCGACGAGGCCGCGGACGCGCGCGAGCTCGGGCTCGGAGAGGGGCTGGTCGAAGCGGAGGTAGAGGCCGAGGCGCTTGAGCCCGAGCGCGTGTGAGATCAAGAGCTCGGCGTCGAGGCGCGACGACTCGATGCCGCGCGCGGCGAGGTCCCTGGCGGTCCACGCGATCACGCGGGCGATGGTCCAAGGCTCGGAGGTGCTCACGGGGCGCGCGAGACTGCCCGACGGATGCGCGTGTGTCTACCGCCCGCGGAGCTTGCGCGCGTCGCCCACGCGGAGCGTGACCTTCTTCGCGTCGAAGTACTCGGCGTAGGGGATGGCGTACTTGCGCGTCTGGCCCGTGAGCTCCTTGAAGCCCTGCGCGTCGATGGTGCCCTTCGCCTCGAGGTGCGCCACGAGCCTCGCCTCGAGGTCGCGCATCGCGGCCCCGTCGACGTAGAGCTCGGAGCTCACCTTCACCGCGTGGCCGAGCTCCACGAGGCGCCGGAGCGCGGCGTCGACCTCCTTCGCGGTGGCGCCGCACGCCGCGGCCACCTCGTCGAGCCTCGGTGGCGCGAGGCCCGCGGACGAGAGCATCGCGCGCACCTGCGACACGTGGGGGATGTCGTCGAGGCCGCGGGGCTTCCACCCGGCGCGCGCGATCACGTCGCCCGCGCGCGTGACCTTCGACTGCGCCACGAGCTCGGCGAGCGCGTGGTCGACCACCGGGTCGTCGCCGAGCGGCGCGAGCGCCCGTCGGTCGAGGCCCTTCTCCGCGGGGTTCTTGCCGTGAAAATCGCTGAGGGCCTGGAGCGCGGCGCTCTCGACCGCGTCGAGCACCGCGCGCGCCACGTAGCGGTCGCCCGCCACCGCCACGACGCCGTCTCCCGGGGAGCTCTTCGACACGCGGTACCCCGCGCGCGCCACGAGGTCTGACCGCGAGAGCCCGCGCGTGCCCGCGGCCTCGAGCTCGACGCGGGCCCGCTCGCGCGCGTCTCCGTCGGCCGACCGCCTCGCGCGCTCGAGCGCCACGGCGCGGCGGCGCACGCGCTCGGCCACGGGGCGCACCACCACGAGGCCGCCCACGGTGCTCCCCACGCCCGCGAGCGACGGGGGCCCGCGCAGCACGAGCCGTTCACCGGGTCGCAGCGCGAGGGGGCGGTCGGCCGTCACGCGCGCGAGGGCGCTGCGACCGGGCTCGAGCGACTCGCCCTCGAGGAGAGAGATGCCCGCGACGGCGTGCGTGGCGCCCGCGGCCACCTCGAGCCTCGTGCGGCGGGCGAGGGCGCGGCGCGTCTGCGGGAGCGAGGTCACCGCGGCGTCGAACGAGCGCGAGAGGGCCACCTCGGTCGGGTGCATCAGCCACGCGCCGCGGGGCACGTCGGCGAGCTCGACGCCCGCGAGGTTGACCGCCACGCGCGTGCCCGCCCGCACCTCGGTGGCGGGGGCGCCGTGCACCTGGAGCCCGCGCACCCTCACCGCGTGCGTGCGGTGGTCGGGCCCCGCGGGGCCGAGCGTGAGCGCGTCGTCGAGGCGCAGCGAGCCCGAGACGAGGGTGCCCGTGACCACCACGCCGAAGCCCTTGCGCACGAACACCCGGTCCACCGGCAGGAGCGCGGGGCCGCTCGCGTCGCGCGGCGGCGCCGAGGCCGCGGCGAGGGCCTTGCGGAGCGCGTCGATCCCGGTGCCCGCGTGGGCGCTCACGGGGATCACCGGCGCGCCCTCGAGCGCGCTGCCGCGCAGCGTCTCGCGCACCTCGTCGGAGGCGAGCTCGATGATGTCGGGCGAGGCGAGGTCGCACTTGGTGAGCGCGCACACGCCCGCGCGCACGCCGACGAGCCCCGCGATCGCGAGGTGCTCGCGCGTCTGGGGCATCACCCCCTCGTTGGCGGCCACCACGAGGAGCATGAGGTCCACGCCGCCCGCGCCCGAGATCATCGTGCGCACGAAGCGCTCGTGGCCGGGCATGTCGATCACCGCGGCGCGGCGCCCGTCGGGCAGCGCGAGCGGCGCGAAGCCGAGCTCGATGGTGATGCCGCGGGCCTTCTCCTCGGGCAGGCGGTCGGTGTCGACGCCGGTGAGCGCGCGCACGAGCGCGGTCTTGCCGTGGTCGATGTGTCCGGCGACCCCGATCACGAGGTCGCCGCGGGTGGCGGCCATGCGCGCGACGATACAGCGCCGGGGCGCGCGGCGCGTCGGGTATCGTCTCGGCGATGAAGCCCTCGCGCGCGGTCCTCGCGGCGTGCGTCGCGCACCTCTCGAGCGCGCGCGCGCAGCCGCGCCCC
>JBDHVF010000490.1:0-6419 GCA_039809605.1 Polyangiales bacterium
AGGTCGCGGCGGGCGACGGTCACACCTGCGCGCGCACGGCCGCGGGAGAGGTCTGGTGCTGGGGCAGCAACGCGACGGGGCAGTGCGGCACGGGCCCGTACGCGGGCACGCCCGAGCCCCTGCGGGTGCAGGGGGTGATGGGCGCGGCGGGCCTCGCCGCGGGCGCGTCGCACACGTGCGCCGTGCTCGCCGACCGCACCGTCGAGTGCTGGGGGAGCAACCGCACCCGCGCGGTGGGAGAGATCCGCCCCGAGGTGGCGAGCAGCCCGGTGCCCGTGCCCGCGATCGATCACGTCGCGGAGCTCGCGCTGTCGTGCGAGGCCACGTGCGCGCTGCGCGACGACGGCGCGGTGCGCTGCTGGGGCGCGCGCTACGAGGCCCCCGGCGAGCCGCGGGGCAGGCCCGTGGCGCTCGCGCTCCCGTAGCCCCGAGCGGTTCAGCCCGCGACGCGGCGAAGCGGAGCGACGCCCGCCGGGCGCTCGCCCGAGTCGCCGTCGGCGAGGTCGTCGAGGTCCTTGGGCTCGCCGCGCGCGGCGAAGGGTTCGAGCGTGATGCCGTCGCGCACGGCGGCCCACGCGTGGCGGTGAAAGAGCACGCCGTGGTGCCCGACGCCGTCGACGTAGACCGAGCGCGCGCCGTCGAGCGAGGCGCTGTGACAGGGCACGAGCGCGTCTTGCACGGCGATCACCGACGTGAGCTTCGTGCCCGCGAGCCGCGCCCGCGTGGCCGCGAGCGTGCGCAGGAGCTGGGAGTTGGGCGACAGCTCCCTCGTGAGCTGCATGGGCCAGCCGCGCGCGAGGCTCGTGCCCCGGTGGGGCGTGCCGATGGTCACGAGCGCGTCGACGCGACCGCCGAGCACCTGGGCGTAGTACCGAGAGATCAGGCCGCCGAGCGAGTGCGACACGAGGCACACGGGGCCGTCGGGGTGCGCGCGGTGGATCTTCTCCGCGAGGCGCTCGGCGTGCTCGGCGACGCTGCCCGCGGGCAGGTAGTTGTACTGCATCTGCCGCGGCGCGAGCCCGAGCGACGCGAGGTGCGAGGCCATGGGGTGAAACGCGCCGCCCGAGCCGAAGTACCCGTGCACGAACACCACGAGGTGCTCCGCCTCGGCGTGCTCCTTCAGCGCGCCCCCGGTCTTCGACACGAGCCAGCCGTGGCGGGCCAGGGCGACGAGTTCCTTCAAGGCATCGCGGCGACGCTTGAACGGCGGGTTCGTCACGAGATCGACACGTAGCACGCCGCGTGCGCCGGGAGAAATCCCCTGCACACCCTTGAAACAAGGGCCGCGGGTGCGTCGTCAGGGTTGCGCGGGCTGCGTAGCGTCGTTCGCGCCGGGCTCCTCGGGCTCTTGATTGCTCACCTCGACCCAGCGCTGGAGCGTGCGCGCGGCGGCGCCCGTGTCGATGGCGCGCGCCGCGGTCGCCGCGGCTTCTTGAAAGTCTGCGGTGACCTCGGCGACGATGAGCGCCGCGGCGGCGTTGAGCAGCACCGCGGTGCGCGGCGCGCCGCGCTCGCCGTCGAGAATGGCCCGGGCGATGTCGGCGTTGGTCTTGGGGTCGCCGCCCTTGAGGGCGTGCATGTCGCCGATGGGCTCGAGGCCGAAGTCCGCGGGCGAGACGGTGCACTCGACGAGCACGCCCTGGCGCACGCTCACCACCTGCGTGTCGCCCGCGGGCGAGACCTCGTCGATGCCCCCCGCGCCGTGCAGCACCCACGCCCTGCGCACCCCGAGGCGCCCGAGCACCTCGGCGATCGGGCGGAGGTACCGCGGCGAGTGCACCCCCAGGAGCTGATGCGTCGCGCCCGCGGGGTTGGCCAACGGGCCCAGCAGGTCGAAGATGGTGCGAAAGCCCAGCTCCTGCCGCACGACGCTCGCGTTGGCGAGCGCGACGTGAAAGGCCGGCGCGTACAAGAACCCGATGCCCACCTCGCGCAGGCACCGCTGCACCACCCCGCGCGGCGCGTCGATGCGAACGCCCAGGG
The DNA here is from genome assembly GCA_039809605.1 of Polyangiales bacterium. GTDB lineage: Bacteria > Myxococcota_A > Polyangia > Polyangiales > CAISKJ01. The sequence continues at coordinate 1,984 of JBDHVF010000490.1, forward strand.
CCTCGGCCACGTCGGCGCTGCCGGTGCGCGAGGTCACCGCGCGCAGGCCGTGCTTGGCCACGGGCACGCCGCACGCGGCCACCACCACGGCCGCCACGGTGCTGACGTTGAAGGTGCGCACGGGGCCGCCCCCGGTGCCGCAGGTGTCGAGCACCACGCCGGGCAGGGCCTCGACCCACTCGCAGCGGCGGCGCAGGCAGCGGGCCGCGGCGGTGATCTCGGTCACGGTCTCGCCCTTCATGCGCAGGGCCGTCGCGAGCGCGGCGATCTGCGCGGGCGAGGCCGCGCCCGAGAGCACGCCGTCCATCGCGTCGGTGGCCTGCGTCTCGTCGAGATCGTGGCCGTCGATGAGCGCCCGGAGCGCGTCCTGGATCATGGTCCTCTCCCCTAGCCTAGAGCCGGAGGGGTGGAGATTCCCAGGCGTTTCGCCATCGGCGCCGGGAGGGCGAAGAGAGCGCCGGCGCGATCGCCTGGGACACGCGGCCCGGCCTTGGGGTACGCTGCGCGACGCGCACACGCCGATGCGAGCGGCCACGACCAGCACGAACCACCCCCCGAGCGGAGGCTTCGCTTGAGCAGCATGCGGGATTCACCGCGTCCGTCGCCGCTCCGCGCGATCGCCGTGCTACGCCCCGTCGACAACGCGCTCTTGGGCGGGCTCGCGTCGCATCACTGGGTGGTCGTGGGCGCGCCCGTCGAGAGCCTCGAGCGCACCGTGATGCGCGAGCGCGCGAACGCCGTGGTGATCGACATCGAGACCGGCGGTATCTTCGAAGCGATCCAGCGCGTGCGCAAGCTCGGGGCCCCGGCCGCCGCGGCGCCCGTCGCGCTCGTGGGCCCGCCCGAGCTCTCGGCCCTCGCCCAGGACTTCTTGCAGAAGAACGGCCCCGGCCTCTTCGCGCCGCGCCCCGTGGCGGCCGCCGACCTCGCCGCGAAGCTCCGCGCGCTCTGGGAGACCGAAGGGCAATCGCGGCGCGGCAGCGCGCCGAACGTAGCCCCGGCCAAAGTCACCCCCGTGCCCGGCAACCCCCTGCGCGGGCCCACCACCACCATGCCCCGGCGCGCGTCGCCGATGCCCTTCGCCACGCAGTCGCCCGCGCGCGCGTCGGCGCCGGTCGTCTCGTCGGGCAACGTGCCGCCGTCGATCTCGTCGGTCGTGGCCGCGCCGTCGCTCTACAGCACGCACCCCGCGGCCGAGGGGCCCCTCGCGCAGGCCGCGTCGCCCTCGCTGCGGCCCGGCTCGCTGCCGCCCACGGCCCTCACGCCGCCGTCGCTCGCGGCGCCGCTCACGTCGCTCCTGCGCGCGGCGATCGCCGAGGCCGGCGGCAACCCCGCGGCCTTCGACCTGCCCGCGGACACGAACGACGAGCTCGACGACCTCGTGCCCCCGGAGCTGCTCGAGCCCCTCGACACGCCCTTCGAATCGCTCGCCGAGGAGACCTCGAGCGACGCGCAGCGGTTCAACACCCCGCCGCTCACCTCCCCCGGCGTGCAGGTGCGCCGCGCCGCGGGCGCGAGGCCCTCCACGGGCAGCGCCTCGGGCGTCTCGCCGTTGCCCGTCGACGGGGAGCTGCGGCTCGGCGGCGCCATCGCGCGCTACGGCGTCCCGCTCCTGCTCAGCGCGGCGGGGCGGGTGCGCGCCACGGGCGTGATCTCGGTGCAATCTCGCAGCGCGCAGTGGCAGATCTCGCTGCACGCGGGGCACGTGCTCGCCGTGAGGGGCTCGCGCTCCGAGGATCACATCGGCCCGCTGCTCGCGCGCCTCGGGTACCTGCCCCAGGAGGCCGCGCGCTTCGCCGAGGTGCCGCTCGACGCGGGCGTGCGCGGCGCCGCGCTGCTGGCCTCGCGGGGCTACGTGGCGCCCGACGGCGTGGCCCCCATGCTCGCCCGCGCCGCGCAGGAGCTCCTCTTCGACCTCTTCTGCCTCGAGTCGCTCGAGTGGGAGATCCGCGCGCTCGAGAGCTCGGTGGGCATCCCGATGCAGACCCGCGCGCCCGACGTGCTGCTCGTGCACGGCGCCCGCGCGCGCGTCGAGCCCGTGGCGGCGTACAGCGCCCTCGGCGGCGACGGCACCCTCGTGACCCTGCGCGCGGAGCCGTCGGCCATCGCGTCGCTGCCCCTCACGGCCGCCGAGCGCGCCGCGGCCCTCGCCGCGAAGGACGTGAACCTCGCGAGCATCCTGCGCACGCACGGCGAGCTCGTGCTGCCCGCCCTCCTGGCGCTGCACTGGCTGCAGCACCTGCGCGCCGAGGGGCCGTCGCACGACAGCGCCAACGGCGCGGGCTCGTCGTCGGGCCCCGAGCGCACGCGCCTGCGCGCCCTCGTCGAGGCCGTGCGCCGCAAGGACCTGCTGGCCGTGCTCGGCGTGAGCCCCTTCGCCACGCGCACCGCGGTGCAGATGGCCCTCGACGCGCGCCGCGCCGAGGTCGACGCGATCCGCGCCCGCAGCCCCACGGCCGACTCGCTGCCCGTGGTGCTCGCGGCGCTCGACGACCTCGCGCGCATGATCCACGACCCGGTGACGTGGGACCGCTACGTGATGGCGCTGCGCGCGTCGTCGCTGCGCGACGAGTGAGGGCGCCCACGCATTGCACGAAGTCCACACCGCGTGTAGGGAAAGCCGGTAGACCGCCATGGACCCCGTGAAGGACCCCTCCGCCTCGCAGCCGACGCAGGGTGGCGAGCACGCCAACGAAGCGCAGTGGGCCCTCACGACGGCGAAGACGCTCCAGGAGCGCGGCGACACCGAGAGCGCGGTGACCTGGTACCGCCGCGCGGTCGAGCACCTGATGGACGCGGGCGACGACGAGACCGCGCTCGAGATCGCCCGCCTCGCGGCCGCGCTCTCGTCGGCCCCGCCGCCCTCGCGCACGTCGGGGCCGCCCGTGTCGGCGCTGGGCTCGTCGCCGCCGCGGGTGGTGACGCAGCCGAGCGTGGTGCCCGCGAACCTCCAGGCGATGCGCGAGGCGCCGCCGGTGCTCATCGAGAGCGACGACCCGTCGACGAGCGGCGAGGTGAACACGCAGCTCTCGATCGAGCTCCTCCACGCGCTGCGCCGCGCGGTGAGCTTTCAGCCCATGCGCGCGGCCGAGGGCGAGCAGCTCGCCGCGCGGCTCTCGGCCACGGCCCTCTTCCGCGAGGCGCCCGGCGAGACGGTGCGCGCGGTGGCGCGGCAGGTGAGCGTGGTGACCTTCGAGCAGGGCGACGCGCTGCTCACGCCCTCGCACGCGGGCCCCGAGCCGCCGCTCTACGTGCTGCTCGAGGGCCGAGGCATCCTCCGCGCGAACGGCGAGGAGGGCCCCGGCGCCCCGCTCGGCCCCGGTGACTTCGTGGGCGAGGTCGCGTCGCTCTACGGCGGCCCCGGGGTGATGAGCGCCACGGCGCGCTCGCGCGTCACCGCCGCGGCGCTGCCGCGCTCGCTCGTGGCGTGGCTCGCGCGCGAGGTGCCCTCGGTGCGCGTGGCGCTCGAAGACGCGGCGTGGGAGCGTGCTTTTGGCGCCATCGGTCGCGCGTCACCCTTTCTGCGAAGGCTCTCGCCCGACCAGCGCGGCGTCGCGTACGCGCGCTTCGAGCCCGTGCTGCTCGGCCCCGGCGACCTCATGCTCTGCGAGGCGTCGCCCCCGCTGGCCTTCTGGATCGTCGCCGCGGGCGAGGTCGAGGTCTACGGCGGCGGCGTCAACGGCCGTCAGCCGATCCGCGCGCGCGCGGGCGACGCGATCGGCCTGCGGGCGATCCTCGAGGGAGAGCCCGCGGGCGTGACGGCCCGCACGCTCGGCACCGTGCTCGCGGCCAAGGTGGGCATCAACGGCTTCCGCGCGCTGCTCGAGAAGCACCCCACGCTCGCCGACGCGGTCGACGACATCGGCATCCCCGGCCGCGCGATCGTCTGTTAGCCCCCCGCGAGCGCGCGCTCGAGGTCGGGCGGCGAGAAGCCCACGAGGATGCGCCCCCGCACGTCGATGATCGGGATCGACCCCGTGGGCACGCCCGCGCGCCGGGCCTTGTCGACCATCTCGGCCTGCGCGGTCGCGTCCTGCTCGATGTCCTTCTCGACGAAGGCCACGTTGTGCCCGCGCAGCCACGTCGCGGCCTCGTGGCACGCGTGGCACCACGACGCGCCGTAGATGATCACCCCCGCGGCCGACGGCTGCGCGTGCGCGCCGGGCTGCTGCTGCGAGGGCTGCTGCTGCGAGGGCTGCTGCTGCTGCGACCCGAGCGGCCCCTGCACGCCGGCCATGGCCATGAGCTGCTGCGAGAGGGCCTCGGCGCGCACGGCGCGGGGCGTCCACGTGCCCTGCGGCGAGGGAGGGGCGCTCAGGTCGGCGACGTAGACCCAGCCCGGCGCGCGGAGCTCGGGGCGCGCGGGGTCGACGCGCACCAGCGAGCGCCGCTCGCGGGGGATCGCCTCGAGCGACGACGTCGCGTGCGCCGCGCCG
>JBDHVF010000491.1:0-6417 GCA_039809605.1 Polyangiales bacterium
CCGCGTTCGGTGATCGCGTAGACGTTCTTGGGAATCTGCCGGATGGCGCTCTGCGAGCCGGCGGTCGAAGCGGTCGTGTCGTGGTTCATGACGTCCCTCGGCCGCGGCGGGGGTTGTCGGGTCCGCCGCGCGCCGCAGGGGCCGTGAGCGAGGCCCGTGCCGCGCCACGAAACACCTTCTACCAAGCGGTTCCGAAGAACGAGGGGTGGCGGATCGGGGTGGCGGGGGGGTGGCGAGGGGGTGGCGGCCCGCCACCCCCCGTCGCGGGGTCAGCGCACGAAGATCCAGCCGCGCTCGTGCGAGGTGCCGACGATGCCGTCGCCCTGCCCCGCGGAGATCTCGGTGCCGTAGTAGCCGTGGCACCCGAGGCCGCGGCCGCCGTCGACGCTTCCCTCGCAGGTGCTCTCGTTGTTCAGCAGGATGCCGTAGCGGCACCGCGCGTGCGCGCTCGCGCCGCCGCCCACGTCGTAGACGTTGAACCCGATGCGGTTGCACCCGAGGCCGCCGCCGTAGCCCCAGGTGCGAAAGTCCGCGACGCTGCGCGCGCCGAGGCGCTCGGCGCCCATGAAGACCGCGCGCGCCGACGAGGCCGTGAGCGGCTCGTTGAGGCACGCCGTGAGCGCGCCCAGACACAGCCGCATGGTCGAGAAGCCCAGGGCGTTGAACGCCGGGCTCTTGACCGAGACGTTCATCGAGGGATCGGTCACCGACGCGTTCACCACCGAGGTGTCGGTCCACGCCGCGGCGTTGTAGCCGAAGGTGCCCGCGGGCGACGACGCGGCCATCATGATCAGCGTCCAGCCGCCGCCGTCGGAGGCCATGTCGCAGTACGCGTTGAACGCCGCCGCGCCGCCGGGCCCGTCGGGGTCGATGGCGTACGTGCCGCTCGGCGCCGACGGAGACGCCGCGTGGATGGCCGCGCAGCTCGCGAGCGCGTTGCACGCCCCGCCCGCGCACGACTGGCTCGCGGTGCAGGCGCTCCCGCACGCGCCGCAGTGGGCGTTCGCGCTGCGCGTGTCGGTCTCGCAGCCGTTGGCCGGGTTCATGTCGCAGTCGCCGAAGCCCGTGTTGCAGCTCGCGACGCCGCAGCGGCCCGCCTCGCAGCGCCCCGTGGCGTTGGCGGGCGAGCACGCCGCCCCGCACGCGCCGCAGTGGGCCGTGGCGGTGCGCGTGTCGGTCTCGCAGCCGTTGGCCGGGTTCGCGTCGCAGTTGCCAAACCCGTCGGCGCAGGCGCCGAGGCGGCAGGCGCCGTCGGCGCACGAGGCCGCGGCGTTGGCGAAGGAGCACGCCATGCCGCACGCGCCGCAGTGAGCCGTGGCGGTGCGCGTGTCGGTCTCGCAGCCGTTCGACGCGCTCATGTCGCAGTCGCCGAAGCCCGTGTCGCAGGTCGCCACGGCGCAGCGGCCCATGTCGCAGCGGCCCGTGGCGTTCGAGGGCGAGCACGCGGCGCCGCAGGTGCCGCAGTGGGTGGTGCTCGCGGTGAGGTCGGTCTCGCAGCCGTTCGAGGCGTCGCCGTCGCAGTCGCCGCGCCCCGTGGCGCACGCGCCGACGCCGCACGCGCCCGCGCGGCACACGGGCGTGCCGCCGGGGGCCGAGCACGCGTTGCCGCAGCGACCGCAGTGCGAGGTGCTCACGCGCGTGTCGGTCTCGCAGCCGTTGGCGGGGTTCATGTCGCAGTCGGCGAAGCCCGCGGCGCACGCGACGACGCGGCAGGCGCCCGCGGCGCACTCGGCGCTCGCGACGTTGGGGCCCATGCACGAGCGGCCGCAGCTCCCGCAGTGCTCGACCGAGCGCGAGAGCTCGACCTCGCAGCCGTCGGACGTGTCGCCGTTGCACTCGCCGAAGCCCGCGGCGCAGGTGAGGGCGCACATCGCGTCGACGCACGCGGGCACGGTGTTGCGCGGCGCGGGGCACGCGCGCCCGCAGGCCGAGCACGACGCCACCGTGGCGCGCAGGTCGGTCTCGCAGCCGTTGCCCGCGTTCGTGTCGCAGTCGCCGAAGCCCATGTTGCACGAGCCCACGCGGCACTCGCCGGCCACGCACGCGGCCGTGGCGTTGGCGGGCGAGCACGCGCGCCCGCACGCGCCGCAGCTCGCGGTCGAGGCGCGGGTGTCGGTCTCGCAGCCGTTCGACGGGTCCATGTCGCAGTCGGCGAAGCCGGGGTTGCACGCGTACGCGCAGCGGCCCGCGGCGCACTCGACCGAGCTGTTGGGCCGCGCCGCGCAGGGCGAGCCACACGCGCCGCAGTTGCGCACGTCGGTGAGGGTGCTGGTCTCGCAGCCGTTGGCGGCGTCGCGGTCGCAGTCGGAGAAGGTGCCCGTGCACGCGCCCACGGCGCACGTGCCGTTCATGCACGCGGGCGTGGCGTTCGTGACGGCGCAGCGCGCGTCGCAGCGGCCGCAGTGGGCGACGTTCGACTGCGGGTCGACGCACGCGCCGCCGCAGCAGGTCTGGCCCGTGGGGCACGGGCGCGCGTCGGTGCAGCCCGCGACGCAGGTGCTCCCCACGCAGAGGGTGCCCGCGGGGCAGTGCTCGGCGGTCACGCACTCGAGGCACGCGCGCATCGACGGGTCGCAGTGGCGCGGCCGCACGCCCGCGTCGGGCGAGAGCATGATCGTGCAGTCGTCGTCGTTGCGACAGCCCGGCACGCAGGTCATCGACGACGACTCGCAGTACGACCCGCGCGGGCAGCGGTCGGCCGAGGGCACGCACGCCACGCAGCGGCGCGTGGCGGTGTCACACGCGGGGGTCATGGGCGTCGACGCGCAGTCGGCGTCGGTCGAGCAGCCGGGCATGGCGTCGGGCGCGTCCATCGGGGGCGCGTCGGGCGCGTCGGGCGCGTCGGGCGCGTCTTCGACGTCGGCCGCGTCGATCACATCGGCCGCGTCGGGCGTGTCGCCCACGTCGGGCGCGAGGTCGTCGGGCGCGTCGGGGGGGCCCTGGTCGGGCGGAGGGGCGTCGGGCGCGGCGTCCTGGCTGCCGCCGACGACGGCGTTGCCGGCGCACGCGGACATCACCGCGGCGAGCGCGGCGACGCACAGGACTCTCGGGAGCGAACGCGGAGGTGAAAGCATCATCGGGGCGCTCCTTGGGGGGTGGCGGCGCGCGGGCGCCTGCGGGGGCTCTCGCCGACGGTATCGCCATCGACGGGGCGCGATCCAGCGACGGTTGCGAGGCGCGCTCGGCGCTTGAGCGGCGCGGGGAGCGCGTGGCACGATCCGCGCCCTCGCATCACCCATCGCCCACGGCGCCCCGCGCGCCCGGAGAGAAAGAGCATCGCATGAAGACCGTTCTCGGTACTGCTGGCGCGCACGCGGAGGTCGACCTCCTGGCGGTGCTGGTCTCCGAAGAGGACCTCGCGAAGGACGCCACCCTCGACGAGGTCGACCACGCGCTCGACGGGGCCCTGCGCAGGGCCATCAAGGACGAGGATTTCACCGCCAAGCGCGACGCGACGCTCACGCTCCAGACGCTCGGCCGGTGCCCGTTCCGCAAGGTGCTGGTGATGGGCGTCGGGTCTGACACGAAGGCGGGCTCGGTCGAGGTGCGCTCGGCCGCCGCGCGCGCGGCCCGCGCCGCCAACGCCGACAAGGCCACCTCGCTCGGCCTCGTCTTGCGCACGAAGGGCGACGCCGACGAGGTGCGCGCCGCGGCCGAGGGCGTCGCGCTCGGCGCCTACCGCTTCACGAAGTACTTCACGGGCGACCGCCGCCCGAAGAAGAGCCTCGAGCGCGTGACCCTCGGGTGGCACGGCGCGAAGGAGCCCCTCAAGGCCACCGCGGAGCAGAAGCGCGCCCTGCACGCGGGCGAGGTCGTGGGCGCGTCGGTCAACCTCGCGCGCGACCTGGTGAACGAGCCCGCCAACGAGCTCACGCCCGCGCGCCTCGCCGACGCGGCCGTCGACGTGGCGAAGAGGCACGGGCTCTCGGTGAAGGTCTTCGACCGCGCGAAGATCCAGTCCGAGGGCATGGTGCTGCTCGACGCCGTGGGGCGCGGCAGCCGCAACGAGCCGAGGTTCATCCACCTCACGTACAAGCCCGAGAAGGCGCGCAAGGGCCGCAGGCGCGTGGTGCTCGTGGGCAAGGGCCTGTGCTTCGACTCGGGCGGCCTCTGCATCAAGCAGGCGGCGGGCATGGGAGACATGAAGAGCGACATGGCCGGCGCCGCGCTCGCGGTGGGCGCGATGAACGCCGTGGCGCAGCTCAAGCCCGACGTCGAGGTGCACGCGCTCATCGCCGCGGCCGAGAACATGCCCGACGGAGACGCCTACCGCCCCGGCGACGTCTGGGGCTCGCTCGACGGAAAGACCGTCGAGATCATCAACACAGACGCCGAGGGGCGCCTCGTGCTGGCCGACGCGCTGGCGTACGGGCGCAAGCTCCAGCCCGACGTGATGGTCGACCACGCGACGCTCACGGGCGCGTGCCTCGTGGCGCTCGGCTCGCTCACGGCGGGCTTCTACGCCAACGACGACGCGCTCGCCGACGCGTACCTCAAGGCCGCGAAGTCCATGGGCGAGTCGATGTGGCGCATGCCGCTGCTCGACGAGCTGCGCGACGGGCTCAAGAGCGACGTCGCCGACCTCAAGCACACGGGCGACCGCTACGGAGGGTCGATCACGGGCGCGCTCTTCCTGCGGGAGTTCGTGGGCGACACGAAGTGGGCCCACCTCGACATCGCGGGCCCGGCCTTCGTCGACCGCGCCACCGCGCTCGGCCCCAAGGGCGGCACGGGCTACGGGGTGATGACCTTCCTCGCGTACCTCGACCAGCTCGGGGGGTAGCGCGGCGTCGAGCGCAGAGGCGCGTCAGCGGGCGCGCCAGTAGCCCGGACGATCGAGGAGCGCGCCCCCCAGGCCGGGCCGCCGTGCTTCGTACCAGGTCACGGCCGCGGAGAGTTCCTGCTCGGCCTCTTCGAGAACCACGACCTCGCGGGTCATCGAGCGCGGACCAGCGCCCGGAGCCTCGCCTCGACCTCGTTCCAGGGCGCCGCGGCCGCGCGACCTTCGCGCAGGTTCGCGAGTCGAGCGCGGGCCTCGGCGCGCCACGCGGTCTCGACCGCGTCGTGGTCTTCGGCGTCGCGCACGGTGTCGAGCAGGGCCCACCCGAGGGCCTCACGGTCGTCGTCGGAGAGCTCGAGAGCGTCGGTCAGCAATCGTTGCGCTGCCGTGTGCATGGGCAGAACCTGGAGCGCGCAGCGCGGGCGCGCGCCCGCAACATGCCTCCTCCGCGCTCACCCCGGCTTCGCACCCCCGCCCGCCGCGGGCTCTCCCTCGCCGCCGCCCTGCTCGCCGCCGCCCTCGCCGCCATCGTCCTTCGGCACCCGCTTCGTCGTGAAGTACGGCGCGAGGTCACCCAGCGTCGGCACGGCGATCGACTCGTCGAGCTCGTTCGCCTCCTTGAACGCGCGGTAGATCCAGTCGACGACGTGCATCACGCGGCCGTCGGCCTGGTCGAGCTCCTCTTGCGACACCGACGCGCGCGACGCCGCGCTCGCCGCGTCGTCGGTCGCGACCACCCGCGCCGCGGCGTCTCGCAGCCGCTGCACGTAGGCCGCGTCGAGCTTGACCCGCTTCATCAGCCGCTTGCGCGTCTCGGTGCCGCCCTTCAGGTGGCGCTCGACCTCGTCGGCCACGAACGTGAGCCCCGCCGAGAGCTTCGCCGCGTCGCTCGCCGTGCCGATGGACGTCTCGAGCGACGAGGCGTCGTCGGTCTTGCCGCGCGTCACGCGACGCAGCATCCGCGCGCCCTGGTCGCGCAAGACGCGCCCCTCGGTGAAGGCCAGGCGCGCGGCCTCCTTTCTGCGCGCGAGCTCGATCAGCACCTTCGAGCCCTGCGCCGCGAACACCTGGTGCTTCGCGCGCAGCGCGACCGCGTCGTGCGCCAGCACCGGCAGGAACTCCTCGGCGTAGCCCACCACCTCGCCGCGCTGCGACGGCTTGAGCTTCGCCCACACGTCGCGCACCGACGACACGAACGCCGGGACCGCGCCATACAACACCGCGGAGTCCGCGCGCCGCCCGAAGGTCATCAGCACCGCCGGCGTCACGTCCTCGAAGAGCTCGTCGACCACGTCGGCCGACGGCTTCCCGAGCTCGCGCACCATGTCGTCGAGCGTATGCAGCGCTGGCGCGCTCGCCTCCTCCGAGGCCTTCGCCTTCGGAGCACCCTTCATCGAAAGATCCTTGCCCATGGTCGAGGTAGATCACGTAGCCGGGAGCAATTGCAAGCAGTTTCTTCTAACTTTGCACCTCCCAGACCCGCGGGTGCAGCTTCCGGGGGCGTGGGTGCAGCTCTGGAGGCGTGAATGCAGCTCCGCGCGCCGCGGGTGCAGCTCCCAGACCCGCGGGTGCAGCTCCCATCGCCGCGGGTGCAGCTCCCACCGCCGCGGGTGCAGCTCCCGCCGCCGCGGGTGCGC
>JBDHVF010000492.1:0-6417 GCA_039809605.1 Polyangiales bacterium
CGCGGGTCTTCTCTTCTTGAAAGAAGCTGAACGAGACGGGGTTGTCGGCGGCGGGCTGCGTCGAGGCCTCGGCCACCGGCGGCGGCGTCGAGGCGCGGCGCGGCGCGGCGCCGTGGGAGGGCCGCTCGGGCGGCGCGGAGCCGGGGGTCGACGCCCGCGGCCGCTCGACGACCGCGACGCCCGGCGTCGAGGGACGTCGAGACGGCGGGGTCACGAGCGCGCTGGGCTGCGAGAGGCGCGCGGCGGGCGAGGGGGCGGGCGTCGACTGCATGTCGCGCAGCGCGAGGGCCATCTCGTCGGCGCTGCGGAAGCGCCTGCGCGGGTCGCGCGCGACGCAGCGGGCGAACCACGCGTCGAAGCCCTCGGGCAGCGCGCGGTCGCAGCCGACCGAGCGGGCGCGCTCCGACGCGGGGGGCAGCGGCGACTCGAGCAGCTCGTCGAGAAAGGCGCGCATCTCGACCACGGCGTTGCGGGCGCCCCACCAGTAGCTGCGCCCCGCGAGCATGCGGAACGCGAGCAGCCCCACGGCCCACACGTCGGTCGCGGGCGTGACGGCGCTGCCGGCGGCCTGCTCGGGGGACATCCACAGGGGCGTGCCGAGCGGGCCTTCGAACGCGTCGGGCTCGTCGGGCGTGAGCGCCGCGCTGAAGTCGAGGAGCTTCACCGCCACGTCGCCTCGGGAGAGGAAGACGTTGGCGGGCTTGAGGTCGCGGTGCACCACGCCCGCCTCGTGCACGTGGGCGAGGCCGCGGCAGAGCTGCTCGACGACGTCGAGGGCCTCGCGGGCGTCCATCGGAACGCCCATGCCCAGGTGCGTGAGGCGCGAGGCGAGGGTCTCGCCCGAGAGGCGCTCCATGGCGATCCAGAGGGCGTCGGCGTCGAGGTCGGCGCCCGAGGCGAGCACCGCGGGGCAGTGGGGGCTGCGCAGCCGCGACGCGACGCGGGCCTCGCGCGCGAACTGCTCGCGCTCGGGCGAGGTGCGCCGCGCCGCGTGGTCGAGGGCCTTGAGCGAGCACGGCCGCCCGTTGCTGCGCCGCGTGACCTCGTAGAGCACGCCGAGGTCGCAGCGCGTGATGCGGCGCATCACGGTGTACTCCTCGGCCACCACGGTGCCCGACGACAGCTCGGTGGGCGTGCCCATGTCGAGCACGGTGTCTCCCATCAGGAACGCGCGCCGCCGCGAGGGCACCAGGGTGTTGGAGGGCACCTTGCTCGGGCGATCCCGCTCCATGGGCGAGGCCGCGGGCACCGCTCCTGACTGATCGGGGCCGTCGTGCTCCGTCGAGTCGCTCACGTGGTCATGCACCTCGGTCGCGCGGGGGCGCGCCGCGAGACGTCGCGGCGACAGGTTCGCCCGACCGTACATCGCCGCGCGCGGGCCGTACAGCCCGCGAGAGCGCGGGAACAACGCGCGTGCCTGGGGGCGTTCCACCCGCGAGGCCCCTGATGCTAGCTTCGGTGCGCCCGTGAAGAGCCCCTCTGCCCCGTCCCCTCGCCGCGCCAGGCGCCCATGATCCCCGCGGAGACCCTCGGTCGCATCCGCCGCGCCCTCACCTCGGTGATCTCGGGCCGCCCCGACGCGGTCGAGCGGCTTCTCCTCGGCGTGCTCTCGGGCGGCCACGTGCTGCTCGAAGACGTGCCCGGCGTGGGCAAGACCACCCTCGCGCGCACGCTCGCGAGGGCGTTCCGCGTGCAGTGCACCCGCGTGCAGTTCACGCCCGACCTCCTGCCGACGGACATCCTCGGCGCGCAGGTGCTCGACCCCCGCGACGGCACGTTCTCGTTCCACCGCGGGCCGGTGTTCACCAACGTGCTCCTCGCCGACGAGATCAACCGCGCGTCGCCGCGCACGCAGTCGGCGCTGCTCGAGGCCATGAACGAGGGCCAGGTGACCGTCGACGGCGCGACGCACGCCCTGCCGCGGCCCTTCTTCGTGCTCGCCACGCAGAACCCCGTCGAGTCGCAGGGCACCTTCCCCCTGCCCGAGGCGCAGCTCGATCGCTTCGTGCTGCGGCTCTCGGTGGGCTACCCCTCGCAAGACGCCGCCCTTGCGATGCTCTTCGCCCGCCAGCGCGCCGACCCCCTCGACGCCGTCGAGGCCCTGGCCGACGGCGCCGCGCTCGGGGAGCTCCAGTCGCTCGTGCGCGAGGTCGAGGTGCGCGAGAGCGTGGCGCGCTACCTCCTGCGCGTGGTCGAGGCCACGCGCGACCACGCCGACGTGGCGCTCGGCGTGTCGCCCCGCGGCGCGCTCGCGTACTTCCGCGCGGTGCAGGCCAGGGCCTTTCTCGAAGGGCGCCGCTACGCCACGCCCGACGACGTGCAGGAGCTCGCCGGCCCCGTGCTCGCCCACCGCCTCGTGCTCACCCCCAAGGCCCGCTACGGCGGCATGCGCGACGAGGACCTCGTGCGCGCCGTCTTGAAGCGCGTCGAGGTGCCCGTGTGAGGGTCAACCTCGCGCGGCTCAACCACATCCTCATCCCCACGCAGGCGGCCGACCGCGACCGCTGGCGCAACACCCGCCTGGGCCGCGCGATGCGACCCTTCGGGCTGCTCTACGAGGCCCTCACGCGCGAGGGCCAGCTCGTGATGACCCTGTCGATCCTCGCGGGCGCCGCGAGCCTCGACGTGCAGGGCTTCGACGGGCACCTCTTCTGGGCCCCGCTCACGGCCGTGCAGCTCTGCTCGCTCCTCGCGGCGCGCTGGTACGCGATGCCCGACGTGACGCTCGACGTGGCGCTCCCCGCGCGCGTGGTCGCCCACGAAGACGTGCGCTTCTCGGTCACGCTCACCAACCCCGGCGACAGGGAGCTCCACGCCGTGCGGGTGTTCGGGCCCTTTCTCACCTGGGACGGCCGCTGGACCAGCGAGGACGCGGGCCTCGCCGTGCTGCCCGCGCGCGGGCGCGTGACGGTCGACCTCACGGCGCGCTTCTCGGCGCGCGGCGAGCACCACCTCGACCGCTTTCGCGCGGGGGCGATGGTGCCCTTCGGCCTCGCGCTCGGCCCCTCGGTGCACGGCGGCGGGTGCCGCTTCGTGGTGGTGCCCCGCGTGGCGCGCGTCGAGCGCGTCGAGACGCCGCTCGGCCAGCGCCACCAGCCCGGCGGCGTCGCGCGCGTGCTGCACCACGGCGAGTCGATGGACCTCCGCGGCGTGCGCCAGTACCGCGCGGGCGACAACGTGCGCGACCTGCACGCGCGGAGCTGGGCGCGCGCGGGCGTGCCCGTCGTGCGAGAGTACCAGCAGGAGTACTTCCGCCGCGTGGCGGTGATCCTCGACACCGACGGCCGCGACGTCGCGCCCGACACCTTCGAAGCGGCCGTGTCGCTCGCCGCGGGCCTGGTCTCGTCGCTCTCGCGCGACGACGCCCTCGTCGACCTGCTCGTGCTCGGCATGCGCGCCCACGACCTCACGCCGGGCCGCGGGTCGCTCGACGCCACGCTCGACCTGCTCGCGTGCGTCGAGCCCGACGACCGCTTCGACGCCGGCGCCGTGGGCGCCGCGCTCGGGCCCTTCGCGTCGCGCCTGTCGTCGGCCGTGGTGGTCTCGTGCCGCTGGGACGGCGAGCGCGACGGCCTCCTCGACCGCGTGCGCGCCCTCGGCGTCGGCGCGCGGGGCTTCGTCGTGCACGCCGACGACGCGCCGCCGGGCGAGGCGCGCGCGACCCCGGTGCCCGCGGGGGCCGTGCTGCGAGGGGAGCGGCTGGTGCTGTGATCCCCGCGAGCTCGCTCACGCGCAGGGCGCTCTTCGCGCTGCCGGTGGCGCTCGTGGCCGCGCTCGTGGTCGCCGCGACGCGGTCGGTCGAGCACGGCGCGGCGCTCACGCTCGTCGTGCTCGCGGCGGCGTCCGTGGGGCCGCGGCTGCGCGTGTCGGCCGAGTCGCAGCACGTCGCCGCGGGGGTGGCGCTCGTGCCCGCGGCGCTCATCACCCTGCCCTTCGCGCCCGAGGCGCAGGGCTCGCCGCTCCTCGCGGGTGCGTGGGCCGTCGCCGCCACGTGGTCCGTGCTCGCGTGCGCCACGCGGCTCGTGGTGGTCGAGCCCGCGTGGGGGGCGCGCGGGCTCATCGCGTTCGGCTCCGTGGCCGTGCTGATCGCGGGCTTCGCGCGCATCACGGCGGTGTACGTCGCGCTCTCGTGGGCCTTCGTGGTCGCGTGCCTCGGGGCCGTGCGCGCGTGCGACCCGGCGAGGCCCTCGCTGCGGCGGCTCTCGGCGCGCGAGTGGGCCGCCGCGGCCGCCGTGGTGGCGGGCACGTTCGCGCTCTCGGCGGCGTCGGCGCGGGGCCTGCCGTGGCTGCACGACTACCTGCTCACGAAGTACGCGCGCGTCGACGACGACCCCACGTCGAGCGGCTTCGCCCCGTGGCTCGAGCTCGGCGCCGCGCGCTCGATGAACCTCTCCGAGGAGCTCGTGCTGCGCGTCTACGGCCGCGCTCCCGAGTACCTGCGCGGCATCGCGTACGACCGCTACGAGCGCGGGCGGTGGCGCAACACGGCCGCGCCCGCGCTCACGGTCGTGCGCACGCCGCGGCCCCCGGCGCCCGAGGGCCTCGTGCGCGTCGAGCGCGTGGGAGGCATCGCGGGCTGGTACTTTCTCCCCCTCGACGCGCGCGACGTGGTGACGCGCAACGGCTCGGTGCGCCGCGACCGCCTGGGCACCGTGCGCGGCGTGCCCGGCGACGACGCCGAGGTGGCCTGGTACCGCCCCGGCGCCCGCGACGCGCTCATGCCCGCCGCGCCCACGCCCGCCGACCTCGAGGTGCCCGCGGGCCTGCGCCCGCTGCTCAGGGGCTTCGTCGCCCGCTGGGCCGCGGGCGCCGCGAGCGACGAGGCGCGCATGGAATCACTGCGCCTGCACCTGCGCCGGGAGTACCGCTACTCGCTGCGCTTCGAGCGCGCGCCGCGCGTCGACCCGGTGGTCGACTTCCTCACGCGCCACCGCGAGGGGCACTGCGAGTACTTCGCCTCGACGCTGGCCCTCCTCGGGCGCGCCGCGGGCGTGCCGACGCGCGTGGTGGGCGGCTACCGCGTCGCCGAGAGAAACCCCTTCGGCGGCTACTACCTGGTGCGCGAGAAGCACGCCCACGCGTGGGTCGAGGCGTGGGTCGGCGGCGCGTGGACCACCCTCGACGCCACGCCCGCGGGCGCCATCGCCCACAACGAGCGCCACGACGCGACGTGGCTGCGCGCCGCGGCCGACTACCTGAGCCAGCGCGCGCGGGTCGCGAAGGCGTGGGTGGTCGCGCGCGGCACCAACGCGCTCCTCGGCGTGGCGGGCGCGCTGCTCGCGGCCGCGCTCGCGTGGCGCGCGTGGCGCGCGCGAAGGGCGCCCGACGTCGAGGGAGACGTCGCGCGGGGGCTCTCTCGCCCGCTGCCGTGCCTCGACGCGCTGGCCGCCGCGCTCGCCGAGGCGGGCGTGCCGAGGGGCGAGGCCGAGACGCTCGAGCGCTACGCGAGGCGGGTGGGCGACGCGGGCATGGACGACGCGGCACGCGCGCTGCGCGCGTACGCAGCGCTGCGCTACGGGGCGGTGGGCGACGAGGCCGAGGTCGCGCGCGAGGTGATGCGCGCGGCCCGCGCGGTGCGAGGTCAGTTCCGCCAGGCGACGCCGAAGGTGCCCGCGAGGTAGAGGTCCGACGCGCCCGTGACGGCGTAGCGGTCGCCGGGCTCGCGGTTGGCCGACACGGCGTAGTAGCGCGCGTCGAAGCCCGCGCGCGCCTCGAGCCCTTGCCAGAGGCGCACCGCGAGGGCCGCGCCGCCGTCGACCGCGTACGCCGACGCGTGCGGCAGAAAGCTGTCCCCGAGCTCGCCCGTCGAGAAGACGTACGTGTAGCCCGCGTCGAGGCGCAGCGAGAGCCTCCACACGATGGGCAGCCGCAGCGACAGGCCCGCGCGCACGCCGTCGTAGACGAGGTCGGGCACGCCGCCGAGGCCCTGCGTCTCCGACGCGCGCACGTAGAAGACCTGGCGCGACCACGCGACGGAGACGCCCACGTCGGGCAGCGACGGGCGCAGCGGCAGGCGGTACCGCAGCCCGAGCGAGGCGTCGTAGAGGGTGGTGTCGAAGTGGCGCCCGCGCGAGTCGGCCGAGTCGAGCGCGAAGGCCATGCCGAACGAGCCCGTGAGCCCGAGGTGCGAGATCGCGCCGTGCGTCAAGAGGCGCAGGGGATAGACCTCCGCGGCGACGCGCGCGGCCGAGGCCACGTCGAGGTCGTAGGGGCGAAAGGCGCGCATCGTGTCGTCGTCCCACGAGAGCGAGCGCGAGAAGAGGCGGTACTGCACCTCGAGGTCGACGGCGGGGTGGTGCTCCTCGCCCTCGGGCTCCGCGGGGGGCGCGGGCGGGGGCTCGGGCGGCGGCGCGGTGCTGCTGAAGGGGTCGGGGCCCGTGGTGCGCCGCGGCGGCGGCTCGACGTCTTCGATCGGCG
>JBDHVF010000493.1:0-6416 GCA_039809605.1 Polyangiales bacterium
CGTCGATGGTACTGCAAGGGTGACCTTGTGGGAGAGTAGAACGCTGCCGGGGTCCTACTCAGAAGCCCCCGCTGGTCACGAGCCAGCGGGGGCTTCGCCTTTTCGAAGCTCTCCGCGCGCGTGCCTTGACAACACCCGGCCGCCGGTGCGACTCCCTGATGCCGCCGACACTCACAGGGGAGCGACGTCGTGGAGATCCGTAGCGAGGAGTCCGAGATCGAACGCGCGGCGGAGATGGTCGAGGCCATGATCCGCAAGCAGGGCATCGACCCCGAGAGCGTGCGGATGGCGCCGCCGGGGCAGGGGCGCGCCTGGTCGCTCATGCGGGGGAGCGCCGCGGTGGCGATCTTTCTCCGACCGCCTCGCGACGGCGAAGACGCGCCTCGCCTGCGCGTCGTGTCGCCGATCATCAAGGTCGACGACGCCGTGCGACCCGAGCTCTACAAGACCCTGCTCGAGCTCAACGCTTCGGGCCTCGGGGGCATGGCGTTCGGCGTCCATCAAGACCGCGTCGTGGTCGTGGCCGAGCGTCGCGCGCGCGACCTCGAGCTGGCTGAGGTCGCGCACCTGATCGAGCGCGTGGGCGTGGTGGCCGACCACTACGACGACCAGCTCATCGCCCGCTACGGTGGCGTCAGGGTCAGCGACCTGCCGTGACGTGACCGTCCGCGCGCTTCCGAACGCTCGCGGCGCGTCTGCCCTGGCGATGGCGGCGCTCTGCGCGCCGCGCGCCTCGTGGGCCTTCGACGCCGAGGTGCGCTCCGACACGCAGGCGCAGGCGTATCAGGTGCGCGGCCCCGGCGGCGCGCCGCTCCTCTCGCTGCGGAGGCTCACCGAGACGCTCACGCTCGGCGCCGTCGAGCGCACCCGACGCGGCGTGACGTGGTCGGTGCGCGCGAGGCTGCGCGTCGATAGCGATTTCGGAACCGCCTGCGACCCGACCACCGACCGCTGCCTCGACGAGCTCAACCGCTCGCGCGCCGCAGAGTTCGCCCCGCTCTTCGCGCGCCGCACGCTCGACCTGCCGTTCGCGTACGTCGAGGCAGCGGGTCTGCTCGTGGGCTCCACCACGGTGCGCCTCGGGCGCCAGCTCGTGACCGACCCTCTGGGCTTCTTTCTCTTCGACGGCGCGCGCGCGCGCGTGCGCCTCTTCGGCCGCGTCGTGCTCGAGGCGTACGGGGGGCTCGAGACTCGCACGGGCTTTCCGCTCTCGAACGGGCGCTACGAGCGCGACGGGATCGTTCGCGCCGATCGCGCGGGCTGGGACCCGTCGCTCGCCTCGCGCGTGCAGGACCGCGCGCTCGCGGGCGCGGCGGCCGTCGCGGTCGAGACCGCGGGCGACGGCCCCGTGTTCGTGCGCGCGACGTGGCGCCGGGTGTGGGGCGACGACGGCGTCGCCGAGGAGAAGCTCGGCGCGGCGGCCGACGTGACCCTCTCGCCGTCGTGGCGCGCGTGGGCCGAGGCGGTGCACTCGCTCCCGCAGCAGACCGTGGCGAGCCTCTCGCTCGGCGCCGCGTACGCCGACGACGAGGGGAGATCGTTCGCGGCCGAACTATCCCGCTGGCGCCCCACGTTCGACCTCACGTCGGTGTGGGCCTCGTTCTGGACGGACCCCACCGACGACGCGCGCGTGCGAGGGGAGCTCCCGCTCGGCCGCGGGTGGTCGATCGTGGGCGCCGGCTACGCGCGTCGCTACGCGCTCTCGGAGAGCCCCGCGTCGCCGAACTCGCCCGCGCTGCCCGACGCGTGGTCGGGCGGCGGCGACGCGGGGGTCGTGCTGCGTCGCGGGCGCTACGACGGCTCGCTGCGCGCCCACGGCGAGGGGGGTGAGCTCGGCGTGCGCGCGGGCGCGGACCTCACGGGCCGCGCGTGGGTGCGCTGGCAGGTGCTGCGCGTCGACGCGGGGCTGTCGGCGTGGCTCGTCGACGACCCGCTCCGCCCCGAGCGCAGCGTGACCTCGCTCGCCGTCATGGCAGGCGCGCTCGTGCGCGTGGGGCGCATCGCGGACCTTCAGCTCAACCTCGAAGACGACGTGAACCGCGTCGTCGGGCACCGCATCCGCGCCGTGGCGCTCGTCACCCTCAGGAGCCCCTACTGATGCCCTCGCGCGCCGCCGCGCTGGTGCTCGCGCTCGTCGCGGCCGTGTGCGGCGCGGCGATGGCGCAGCCCGTCCCCTTCGCGCCGCCGTCGCCCGGAGGCGGCCCGCGCCGCGCCCCCTCGCACGCGATCTTCCCCACGCAGACGATCCCGCTGCGCTTCGACCACGCGCGTCACGTGCGCCTCGCGGGCGTGACCTGCGCGCGCTGTCACGCGAGCGCGGCGACGAGCGACCGCGTCGAGGATCGCCTCGTGCCCGCCGAGTCGTCGTGCCTGCCGTGCCACGCGATCGACCGCGCGCAGCCCGCGCGAGCGGACGCGCCGGGCGCCCCCACCGCCCGCTGCGAGGGCTGCCACGTGGGGTGGAGCGCGCAGCGGCCCATGCGCGTGGCGCGCGTCGAGGTGCCGCCCGCGAACCTGCGCTTCTCGCACCGCGCGCACGTGTCTCGCGGGCAGCGCTGCGAGTCGTGCCACGGCGACATGCGCGGCGTCGGCATCGCGACGCGCCTCGAGCTGCCCTCGATGGAGTCGTGCGTCGCGTGCCACCGCGCGGGGGCGTCGGCGCCCGACGCGTGCGCGACCTGTCACCTCACGGAGCCCGACGGCGTGCTCCGGACGCGCTTCGCCGAGGGTTGGCTCAACCCGCCGCGCTGGATGCGCGGGATGCACCACGACGCCGACTTCTGGTTCACGCACCGCGCGGTGGCGGGCGAGGACGCCACGCGCTGCGCCGCGTGCCACCGCGACGACGACTGCGCCGCGTGCCACGACGGCCGCGTGCGCGACCGCAGGACGCACCCCAACGACTACCTCACGCAGCACCCCGTCGACGCGCGGCTCAACGCGAGCCGCTGCGGGAGCTGCCACCGCCAGGCGAGCTTCTGCGTCGCGTGCCACGAGCGCGCGGGGGTGGCGCAGTCGTCGTCGCCCGCGGCACGGGCGCAGACTCGCATCCACCCGCCGCCCGAGGTGTGGTCGGGGCGCGTCGTGACCGCGAGGCACCACGGCGTCGAGGCGCGACGCTCGCTCTCGACCTGCGTGTCGTGCCACGCCGAGCGCGACTGCGTGACGTGCCACGCGACCGTGGGCGTGGGCGGCGCCGGCCTCTCGCCCCACCCCCCGGGGTTCCTCGCGCGCTGCGGCGCGCTCCTGCGGGCGAGCGAGCGGCCGTGCAGGGCGTGCCACGACGACCTCGAGGCGATCGCTGCGCGCTGCCGGTGATCGGCGCTCTAGCGGTACCGCGCGTCGCGGGCCGTGAGCGCCAGCGCGCGCTTGAGCTCGCGGAAGCGCGCCGCCAGCTCGCTCGCGCTCACGCCGTGGCGGTCGGCGACCTCGCGCTGCCGCGCGGCGGCCCCGTCGACGCGCGCGAGCGCGTAGTCGATGGCGGCGGCCGTGGCCGCGCACATGCTCGCCCGCGACACGACGGCGAAGTCGCGCCAGATGCTGAGCGCGCGAGCGAGCTCGGCCTCGGTCGCGCCCGCGCGGCGCAGGAGCGCGGTGAGCGTCGCCTCGTCGGGCCGCGGTGACGCGGGGCGCGACGGACGGGGGAGCGAGGGGAGCGCGCGTAACGCTGGCGCGGCGGAGGTCGGGGGGTGCTTGTTCGAGAGGGGCCTGGGCGGCGCGCCTTGCTCGAGCCATTCGAGCAGGCAGCGGAGGTCTTTGTGCTGCGGGTGCCGGCGCAGCAGCGTGCGCGTGAGCGTGATCCCCTCGGCGCAGAGCCCGAGGCGGCCGAGACAGTGCGCGAGCGAGGCGCCGACCTCCTCCTGCTCGGGCTGCGCGCGATGGGCCTTGCGGAGGTAATGGATCGCCTCGGAGGGCGCGCCCAGCGCCACGTCGAGCAGGTGCCCGAGGTTGTGGTTGTACCAGGGGTTCGAAGGCGTGAGCGCGACGGCCCGGCGGTACGCAGCGACGGCCATGCGGTAGTTGCCCTGGAGCGCCTGGCAGAGCCCCATGAGCGCGTGCGCAGTGTCGTCGTCGGGCGAGATCGAGAGCACGCGGCGCAGGTGCAGGGCCGACGCCCAGGGGCTCACCTCGAGGTGGATCTCCGCGAGGTGCCGGTGCGCGAAGCGCGAGGCCTCGCTGTTCTCTTCGGCGCGCGTAAGGATCTCTTCGAGGAGCCGTACGATCTGCTCGCGAGGGCGCGACGTCCGGATGGCCTGCTCCGCGCGGTGCTGGAGCACCTTCAGATCGCCCTCCGGCCCGATTGCGTTCATCGGCGCTTGAATAGCCCGGCGCATCGCGCGTGGCAAGGCGACCCCCGGCGTCGCGACGCGGGGCGCGGCGGCGCGTCGAGGCGCCGACGAGCGTTCTGAGCTTCGTACGCGGCGCTCCCTTGGGTGGCCCGACGCGCGTAAAGAAATCACCATCGCTCGCGTACACTCGCTCGGGTGCGGCGACCGTCACGCGACGGCCGCGCCCGGCGACGCCGCGGAACCACATCCCCACTTCCCCCACGCAGGCGACGACCTCATTGCCGCGCGAACCCTCTGCGGCAGACCCGCAATTGCGACACCCGAGGGGGGGTGGTAGCGTGCCCGCCATGATCAAACACCTGTTCCTCGCGGCGCTCTCGATCCCTGCGGCCCTGGCGCTCGATGGCTGCATCGTGCGCGGCGCGCAGCCCGTGACGTACGCACCCGGCTACTACGGCTACTCGACCTACGCCGCGCCCAACACCGTCTACTACCAGGGCGGCTACTACAACCGCACGTACTACCCCGCGGGCTACTACGCGCGCACGGCGCCCTTCGCGACCACCGTCTACGCCGCGCCCGGGTACGCGGCCCCCGCGTACGGCGGCGGCGCGACCGTCTACGCCGCGCCCGCGGGCGGCGCCACGGTGTACGCAGCCCCGCCCGCGCAGCCCGTGTACCGCCCGGCCTACCCCGCGCAGGGTGGCGTGAGCGTCGGCGTGGGCGGCGGCGTCGCCGTGCCCGGCGTGTCGGCCGGCGGCGGCGTGCGCGTCGGCGTCCCCGTCCCCTGAGTCACCCCGCGCGGGGGCTGCGATCGGCGCAGCCCCTCACCGCGCTTCGATCACCGCGCCGCGATCACAGAAAGCCCGTGCGACGGCCCTTGCTCTCGCGCTCCGAGGGCTCCTGACCGATCGCGTGGATCTCGCTCTCGACGATCACGAAGCGGTGCTTCTTCGACGTCTCGACGACCACGAAGTCGGGCTTGAGGGTGACGCGCACGACGTGGGGCACCGTGAGCGACGTTCCCTTGTGGCCCGCGTGCAGGGTCACGTCCCACTGGTCGGCCATCTCGAAGACGTCGCCCGACTCGCGCACGTCGGCGAGGGCGCGCAGCATGGATCGCAGCAGTTCGTTCTGGGTCATGGCGGGTGTCCCTAATGCCCTGGCGTGGGGTGCGTCAAGCCCGCGTCGCGCTCACGGGGGGCACTGCGGCACGAGCGCGTAGGGGGGCGCGAAGGCCCGCAGCTCGGACTCGATCTGCGCCAGGGTGCGGTCGAGCTCGTTGGAGGTGTCTGCGAGCGCCACGCACGCGCGCTTGGCGAGGCCGCAGAAGGTCACGGGCTCGCAGCGCGCGCGGGCCGCGGCGGGCAGCGCGTCGATCACGGCCGCGTCGCCGTAGAGCGCGCGCCCGCCGACCATCACCAGCCGCACGTCGGCCACGGGCGCGTCGAGCAGCGAGTCGTACGCGTCGCAGCCGCGGTCGGGGATCACCATCACGTCGGCGTAGCGCCCCTCGGCGAGCGCGCCGATCTGCGGCCGGTCGACGGCCTGCGCGGCGCGCGAGGTGGCCATCTCGAAGAGGTCTCGCGCGGTGAGCCGGCCGCCGAGCGCGGCGCGCGAGAACTCCCGCGCGAAGCGCATCTCGACGAGGAGGTTGGGGCTGCCCGTGGGCGTCCAGTCGGGCGCGAGCGCCACGAGCACCCCCGCGTCGAGGGCCGCGCCCACGTCGGTCGTGCGGCCGTAGAGCACCAGGTTCGACCGCGGCGACCACACGAGCCGCGCGCGCACCGCCGCCATGCGCGCGAACTCGTCGCGCCCGAGGGCCGTGCCGTGGATTGCCACCAGCGGGCCCGCGAGCAGGTTGCGCGCTGTGAGCAGCTCCCACTCGTGGTAGGCCGCCTCGTTCACCCCCTCGGAGAGGTGCAGGATGTACGCGGTGACCGTGCCCGCGTCCATGGCCATGCGGAGCGTGGCGGCGTCCATGGCGGAGACCGACGCGATGCCGAGGGTGTTGGTGCGGTGCGTGTCGACGCCGCCGAAGTCGGCGCCGTACTCGACGTTGCGCGCGAGGGTGCGCGTCGCGCACGTGCGGTTGAGCGCGCCCTGCACGCTCGTGGTGCCCGACAC
>JBDHVF010000494.1:0-6395 GCA_039809605.1 Polyangiales bacterium
GTGCAGGGCTGCTCCGACGCGCGCAGCGTCGAGGCCAGCAAGGCCGCGGGCTGGGAAGACCGCCTGCTCGTCGAGGGCTGCTACTGGCCGCCGCAGTACGTGGTGCTCGACGGGCAGACGCTCGAGCCCCGGTCGGTCACCGACGTGATGAGCCCCACGAGCGACACGCACGAGACAATCCCCGAGGTGCGCGTCGCGTCGATCCTCGCGGCGCGCGACCAGCCCGTGTGGCTCCTGAGCTTGAAGGAGTCGGGCTACGTCGCGGTGGTGGACTACAGCGTCGAGGGCGCGCCCATCGCGTCGCGCATCGCCACCGAGCGCTACCTGCACGACGGCGGCTGGGACCACACCGGGCGGTACTTTCTCGTGGCCGCCAACCAGCGCAACCGCATGGCCGTGATCGACGTGCAGCGCCGCGAGGCGGTGACGTCGTTCATGACGGGCGTGCTCCCGCACCCGGGCCGCGGCGCCAACTGGGAGGACCCCGAGTTCGGCTGGGTCAACGCCACGACGCACATCGGCCAGGGCCGTCTCGCGATCTACGGCGCCGACCCGGCGGCGCACCCCGAGAGCGCGTGGCGCGTGGTGCGCAACGTCGACCTGCCCGCGTCGGGGAGCCTGTTTCTCAAGACCCACGCGAACTCGCCCTGGGTGTGGACCGACTCGCCGCTCAGCAACGACCCCGACGCGCCGCGGCAGGTGTGCGTCTACAGCAAGCGCGAGATGCGCCTGCACCGCTGCTGGAGCCCCTCGGAGCACGGCCAGGTGGTGCACTTCGAGTACAACCGCGGCGGCACCGAGGTGTGGGTCTCGGTCTGGGACCGCACGGGCGAGATCGTGATCTACGACGACGCGACGCTCGAGGAGCGGGGGCGCATCACGGGCGACTGGCTCGTCACGCCCACGGGCAAGTTCAACGTCTACAACACCGCGCACGACGTCTACTGACGCCGCCGCGGGCGGTGACAAATCTCACCCGCGCGGTGGCCGCGCCGGGCCCCGGCGCCCATGTATTCACGCACTGGAGAAGCATCGATGGAAGCACGCAACGGACGCCGGTCGTGGGCCGAGCCCTTCAAGATCAAGATGGTCGAGCCGCTCGCGATGACCACGCGCGAGCACCGCGAGCGGTGCCTCGCCGAGGCCGGGTGGAACACCTTCCTCCTGCGGTCGCGCGACGTGTACATCGACCTCCTGACCGACTCGGGCACCAACGCCATGAGCGACCGTCAGTGGGCGGCCATGATGGTCGGCGACGAGGCGTACGCGGGCAGCGAGAGCTTCTACCGCCTCGAGGCCGCCGTGGCGCGGCGCTACGGCTACCGCTACGTGGTGCCCACGCACCAGGGCCGCGGGGCCGAGCACCTGCTCTCGCGGGTGATGATCCGCCCCGGCGACACGGTGCCGGGCAACATGTACTTCACCACCACGCGCGCCCACCAGGAGCTCGCCGGGGCGAGCTTCGTCGACGTGGTGATCGACGAGGCGCACCAGCCCGAGTCGCCGCACCCCTTCAAGGGCGACATCGACCTCGCGAAGCTCGAGCGGGTGATCGACGAGGCGGGCGCGTCGCGCGTGCCGTACGTGTGCGTCGCGGCGACGGTGAACATGGCCGGCGGCCAGCCCATCGCGCTCGCGAACCTCCGCGCGGTGAGGGCGCTCTGCCAGCGGCGGGGGGTGAAGATCTTCCTCGACGCCACGCGCGCGGTCGAGAACGCGTGGTTCATCCGCGAGCGCGAGCCGGGGCAGGAGGGGCGCCCGGTGGCCGACATCCTGCGCGACCTCTGCGACCTCAGCGACGGCTGCACCATGAGCGGCAAGAAGGACCTGCTGGTGAACATCGGCGGGTTTCTCGCGCTCAACGACCGCGCGCTCTACGACGAGGCCGCCAACCTCGCCGTGCTCTTCGAGGGCCTGCACACCTACGGCGGCCTCGCGGGCCGCGACATGGAGGCCATGGCCGTCGGCATCGAGGAGGCGCTGCACGAGGACCACATCCGCGCGCGCGTCGGGCAGGTCGCCTACGTCGCCGACCGCCTCGCGGCCGAGGGCATCCCCGTCGTGCGCCCCACGGGGGGCCACGCGGTCTTCCTCGACGCGCGGCGCTTCCTCCCGCACCTGCCGCAGGAGGCCTTCCCCGCGCAGCGCCTCGCGGGCGAGCTCTACCTCGAGTCGGGCGTGCGCGCGATGGAGCGCGGCATCGTCTCGGCCGGCCGCGACCCCGCGACGGGCGAGCACCGCCACCCCCGGCTGGAGCTGGTGCGGCTGACCTTTCCGCGCAGGGTCTACACCCAGGCCCACTGCGACGTGACGGTCGAGTCGGTGGTGACGCTCTACCAGCGCCGCAATGAGATCGGCGGGCTGCGCATGACCTACGAGCCCCGCCACCTGCGCTTCTTTCAAGCGCGCTTCGAACCGATCGAGAAGGGGTGACCCCATGGCCGGCGCGCTGAACCGCATGCTCTCCGACGACCACGCGCGCCTCGACGCGCTGCTCACGCGCGCCGTGGCCGACCCGGCGCGCTTCGATCACGAGGCGTTCGAAGAGTTCCGCCGCGGCCTGATGCGCCACATCGCCGTCGAAGAGAAGGTGCTGATGCCCGACGCGCGCCGCCGCCGCGGGGGCGTCGCCCTCGAGTGCGCCGCGAAGCTGCGCGTGGACCACGGCGCGCTCGCCTCGCTGCTCGTGCCCACGCCCGACGCGGCGATCGTGGGCGAGATCCGCTCGATCCTGCGCGGCCACGACCCGATCGAAGAGGGCCCCGGCGGGCTCTACGAGGCGTGCGAGGCGCTCGCGGGCGACGAGCTCGACGCCCTCATCGCGAAGGCCCGCGCGGTGCCCGAGGTGCCCGTCGCGAAGCACTTCGACGGCCACGGGGTGCACCGCCTCGCCTCCACCGCGCTCGCGGCGTCGGCGCGCTCGCACGCGAAGACCGCGCGCTGACTCACCCCGGCCGCGCGCGCCAGCACATGCGGCACGCGTCGACGGCGCCCGCGCGCTCGCAGAACGCGAGGTGGCCCGCGCCGCCGACCACCTCCGAGAGCGGCGCTTCGAACGCGTTGCCCAGGCGGTGCTCGGTCTCGAGCATCGACGGAGAGGTGCACGGAAAGACGTCTCCGTCGAGCGTGACGAAGACCTCGTCGAGCGGCGCCACGCAGCGACCTCCGCGCGCGAACACGGGGTTGTAGACGCCCTGCGAGGCGAGCGCCGCGAAGGCGTCGAGGCCCTCGCGCGTCTCGTCGGGGGGCGCCGGAGACATCGACAGCTCGACCCCCAGCGACCGCGCGCGCGCCCTCGCCGCGGGGAGCTCCTCGAAGAAGAACGCGCGCGCCGCGTCGGGCGAGAGCCACATGGGCTCGTGCGCGAGGAGGGGCGCCGAGACGCACAGAAAGAGGTTGAGCCGCGTGCACCCGAGCGCGTGCGCGAGGTCGACCACCTCGCCCATGCGACGGTGGTTCGAGGGGAGCACCACCGTGTCGAGGTTGACCTCGAAGCCGCCCGCGGCGACGAGCGCCCGCACCCCGCGCACGGCGCGCTCCCAGCCGCCCGCGACGCCGCGGATCGCGTCGTGCGCCGCGGGGTCGGGGCCGTCGAGGCTCACCATCGCGAGCGCGAGCCCCGCGTCGCGCAGGCGCGCGGCGAGGGCGTCGTCGACGGTCATCCCGTTGGTCACGATCTCGATGCGGCACCCGAGCGCCGACGCGACGCCCACGGCCTCGGGCAGGTCGGCGCGGAGCGTGGGCTCGCCGCCGAAGTAGTCGACGCGGTCGTAGCCAAGCGTGCGCAGCTCCTCGAGCAGCGCGCAGAGCCGCGCGAAGGGCATGTCTCCGCCGCGGTAGAACTCCTGCACGTGGCACATCACGCACGAGGCCGTGCAGCGCCGCAGGATGAACAGCGTCGCGAAGCGCCCCCGGCGGTGCGCGAGCGGGCCTCGCGCGGGCACGAAGCCCAGCCTCCAGTCGGGGCGCCCGCTGCGCGCGGGCAGGTCCGCCGACGCGACGCGAACGCCCGCGCCGACGGCCGCGTCGGCCGCGTCGAAGGGCTCGCCCGAGCCTCGCACCAGGCGCGCCCCGGTGGGCGTGAGGCGCACGTGATCGACCGTCCCCTCGACGACGCCCCACGCGGGGCGACCCCTTCGCGCGAGCGCGTCGAGCATCGAGGGCAGCGCGCGCGGCGACGTCGCGAGGTCGAGCGCGGGCGCGAGCGACCGGGCGCGCGGCGCGGCGCCGAGCCTCGTTCGTAGGGCTCCCGCGACGAAGACGGGCGCGCAGGTCGCGAGGTGCGGGCATCGCTCGCAGGCGTCGTGGCGCGCGAGCGCGGTGGGGGAGCCGTCGTCGAGTACGAGCCCGCGGTCGCGCACGGTGCGAGGCGCGAGGCGCGAGGCCGCCTCGTTCGCGGGGGTGTAGGGGGTCGCGGCGCCGCCGTGCACGACCACGAAGCCCGCGCCCTCGCGCAGCTCGGCGGCGACGCCCGCGGGGCACGCGCGCGACGGGATGAGCGGGCGCGGCGCGCCCACGCCCCACGAGGCCCCGTCAGTGGTCATGGGAGGCGACAGTGTGAGCGCATGCGCCGCGGTGACTTGACCGACGTCAGGCCGCCGCGGGCGCCGCTCGCGGAGCATCGCGGGCGAGAGACTCTCCACGCCGCCGCGAGGAAGGCACCGCATGAGCGACCCCGAAGACCCGAGCGAGCCCGACGAGGAGCTCCCCACATTCAAGCGCAGCGCCGAGATGTCGCTGTCGAAGGGCGAGCGCGCGATCGCCGACCAGGCCGCGATCGAGGCGTCGACGGGCAAGGGCACGCCCGCTCCGCCCGAGGAGCCCCAGCGAGGCGCGCAGCACTGCTCGCACGGCAGCCACGGCTCGCATGGTTCGCACGGCTCTCATGGGTCCCATGGCTCGCACGGGTCACACGGCTCGCACGGGTCCCATGGCTCGCACGGCTCGCACGGCTCGCACGGCAGCCACGGTTCGCATGGCTCGCACGGGTCGCATGGGTCGCACGGCAGCCATGGCTCGCACGGCTCGCACGGCTCGCACGGCTCGCACGGCTCGCACGGGTCGCACGGGTCGCACGGGTCGCACGGGTCGCACGGCAGCCACGGTTCGCACGGTTCACACGGGAGCTGGTGAGATGACGGAGACCGCCACCGAAGCCGCTGCCGAAGCGCCCGCGAAGGGCGTCGGGATGCTCGTTCCGCTCTACGACCGCGAGGTGGCGGGCGTGGTGCTGCTCACCAACTCGTGGGGCGACTGGGCCACGGTCACGCGCGAGGAGTTCGCGCTCCTGCGACGCGACTCCGAGGCGCTGCGCGCGAAGCTCCCCAGGAACTTCTACCGCGACACGCTCGACCGCGACGGGCTCGTGGCGCGCGCGAAGGAGAAGCACGCGTTCCTGCGCGCGGGGCCCAACCTGCACATCCTCGTCGTGACGCTGCGCTGCAACCAGACCTGCGTCTACTGCCACGCGAGCCGCGCCCCCATGGACCGCGCGGGCGCCGACATGACCCCCGAGACGGCCCGTCGCGCCGTCGACCTCGCCATGGCGTCGACCTCGCCGCGCATCACCATCGAGTTCCAGGGCGGCGAGCCGCTGGCGAACTTCGACGTGATCCGCGAGGCCGTCGAGTACGCCATCGAGCGCGCCCCGGCGGCGCACAAGACCCTCGACTTCACGCTCGTCTCGAACCTCAGCCTCATGGACGACGAGAAGCTCGAGTACCTCGTCTCGCGCCGCGTGCAGATCTGCACGAGCGTCGACGGCCCGCGGCCCCTGCACGACAAGCAGCGCAGGCTCGCCGGCGCGAGCGCCCACGACGCGGCCGTGGGGTGGATCGAGCGCATCAACGCCCGCTACGCCGCCATGGGCCTCGACCCCGACCTCTACCGCGTCGAGGCGCTGCTCACGACCACCCGCGAGGCGCTCGCGTACCCGAGGGAGATCGTCGACACGTACGCGAAGATCGGGTGCCGCGCGATCTACCTCCGCCCCGTCGACCCCTTCGGCTTCGCCGCCCGCACGGGCGCGCGCGTGGGCTACCGCGGCGGGGAGTTCCTCGCGTTCTACCGCGCCGCCCTCGACCGCGTGCTCGAGCTCAACCGCGAGGGCGTGCCCATGATCGAGCGCTTCGCGTCGATCTTCCTCACCAAGATCCTCACCGACGGCGACCCCAACTTCCTCGACATCCGCTCGCCCTGCGGCGCGGGCATCGGGCAGGTGACCTACAACCACGACGGCGCGATCTACACCTGCGACGAGGGCCGCATGCTCGGCGACGCGGGCGACGCGCTCTTTCGCATCGGCCACGTGGGCGACGCGACCTACCGCGGGCTCATGCGCCACCCCACGGTGCGCGCCCTCGCCGTGGCCTCGAACCTCGACGCCCAGCCCGGCT
>JBDHVF010000495.1:0-6379 GCA_039809605.1 Polyangiales bacterium
GGCGGGGGGTGAGGGTATGCAGGCTACTCCCGGGCACCCCCTCCCGCTTCCGCGGGAGGGGGACGGGGGGAGGGCCCGACGGCGATGCCCGCGCGCACGGCGCGGCGCGTGGCCGAGGCCATCACGCTCGTCGCGTGCGCGGCGCCGGGCGCGCCCTCGTGGCGGTCGGACCACGCCAGCACCCGCTGCCTCGCGACGCACTGCGCCTGGCGCTCGAGCGCGTCGCGGCCGGCCTCGGCGTCGTCGTGGCGCATCGCGCCCCAGGCCGGGTCCTGCGCCATCGCGCCGTCGAAGCGCCGCGCGAAGCCCACGGCCTCGCGGGCGTCGCGGTCGGCCGCGGACATCGCCTCGCGCAAGAGCGCCGCGCGCGCGCGGTCGCCCGACGCCTCGGCGCGCTCGATGGGCTTTCGAAAGCGCGCCCCCACGGCCTCGCTCACCGCGGGCGACGCGGGCGCGTCGACGGGGGCCTCGCGCAGCATCGCGGCCATCACCAGCCCCGCGCGCAGCACGAGGCGGTCTTGAAAGAGCTCGGGCTGCGCCGCGAGCCAGTCCTGCATCGAGAGCGCGGTGCGGCGCCAGAGCTGGCGCGCGTCGAGGCCCGCCGGGGCGCCGCCGCGCTCCATCTCGGCGACGGTGTCGCCCATGCCCAGGCGGAGCATCTGCTCGCGCAGCGCGCGGGCGCGCGAGGGCGCGTCGGCCGCGAGGTCGTCGCAGTTGATGTTCACCATGGCGCCCTCGAGGTTGTGGTCGTGCAGGGCGCGGGCGTCGATGGCGTCGGCGGTGAGGGTGATGCGGTCGGGCGCCATCACGATGCGGCTCGTGCCGCACTCGAGGGTGATCGCGCGGTCGGCCACGAGCGCCCACGCGGCGTCGACCGACACGCGCGCGCCGCGCTCTCCCTGCACGCGCAGCGAGAGGTCGCCCTCGACCGTGAGGCTGTCGTCGCGCTCGACGGTGACCACCCGGTCGCCGCCCACGTCGAGCGCGTCGCGGCCCCCCACGCTGGCCGCGCGGTCGCGGCCCACGCGCAGCACGCGGTCGCGCTCGACGCGCGTGGTCTGGTCGTGGAGCACCGCCTCGTCGAGGTCGCGCTGCGCGCGCAGGTGAACGAGCTCGGCGCCGGCGCGGTCTTCGAAGCTGAGCTCGTTGTAGCCGCCGCCGCCGGGCGTCGAGCGCGTGCGCACTACGGCCCTCGTGCGCGCGTCGGGCAGCGCCTCGGGCGCGCGGTTCTCGCCGTTGTAGACGCAGCCCGTGACCATGGGGCGGTCGGGGTCGCCCTCGGCGAACTGCACCACGACCTCCATCCCGACGCGGGGGATGAACGAGAAGCCCCACTGGGCGCCGGCCCACACCTGCGCGACGCGCACCCAGCACGACGTGGACTTGTCGCGCTGCGAGGGCGTGCGCGCGCCGGGCCTGTCCCAATGGAACTCCACCCGCACGCGGCCGTGGGCGTCGGTGACGATCTCGTCGTCGCCGCCCGCGAGGCCGCGCACGGTGGCGGTCTGCGGCCCCTCGATCTTCGGCCGCGGCGTGACGCGCGCGGGGCGCCACACGGTGCCCTCGTGCACCGCGCGGAAGCGGTTGGCGTAGCGCGGCCCGTCGAGCGCCAGGCCGAGCTCGGCGAAGACGCGCGCGAGCTCGGGGTCGGCGCGCACCTCGTCGGCCACGTCGTCCCAGGCGTGCCCCTCGTGCTCGACCGACACCACGTGCCACCGCGCGGCGCGGTCGCCCGAGAGCTCGAGCGCGCGCCCGGGCTCGAGGCCCGTGACGTTGCTCGCGCCGTGGGCCTCGCGCGCCTCGACGTCGATCTCCTCCCAGCGCACGCGCGCGCGCTCGGCCGCGTCGTGGCGCGTCCACGCGTCGTGGGCCGCGTCCCAGCCGTGCAGGGTGTAGTTCGCCGGGTGCTCGTAGACCGGGTAGAGGCCGGGGTCGGCGGGGTGGGCGCGGGCGAGGTCTCCCTTCGCCTGCGGGCGCGTGAAGTCATGGTCGGCGAGGCGCACGCCCGTCGACACCACGCGCCGCCGCGTGCGAAGGGCCCTCACGCTCTCGACCGCGAGCGTCTCGGCCGCGGCGCCCGCGACGGGAGCGGGCGCGCCGTCGAGCGTCGGGGTCGCGCCCCACGGGGCGAGCGCGTCGACCATGACGAAGCGCTCGCCGCCCGCGTCGGCCACGGCGCGCCACGCGACGCCCTCGTCTTCGAGCAGCCGCGACACGAACGCGAGGTCGCTCTCGCGGTACTGCACGCAGTACTCGCGCGGGGGCGCGTCGCGCAGGGCCGCGGGCACGTCGACCGCGCGCAGGGCCACGGGCAGCCGCCCCGTGCGCAGCACCTCGGCGGCGATGGCGACGGCGCTGGCGCCCTGAAAGATCCGCGAGTCGACGCGGCGCCCGAGGAACCACAGCGTCGAGGCGATCGAGAGGCGCGCGAAGCGGTGGTGGCCGCCGCCCCCGAGGTCGTCGACGGCGTGCACGACGCCGTGCAGGCGCCGCTCGAGGTGACCGCGCGAGAGCGTGAGGGTGACGGCGCGGCCGAGCAGGTCGTCGGCGACGGCCGAGGGGTCGGTCGAGGCCACCACGACGCTCCCCTCGGGCACGCGCGAGAGCGCCTCGCGCCACGCGACGTGGAGCACCTCCCACGCGGGCGCCGCCGGGTCGCCGTGAAGGGTCAGGTCGAAATCGACTTCGGGCAGGGCGCCCGCATGGAAGGTGGTCGCGTCGCTCACGTCCCTCACTCCGATCCTTCGAGGGGTCGCAGTGGAGTCGGACGGGGCCCTCGGTGTCAATAGATCGGGGGCGCGGCGACGGTGAGGCCCATGGGCACGGGCGGCCGCGCGGGCGAGACGCAGAGGTAGTTGTCGCCCCAGGTGTGGGGATCGGCGGGTTCGTTCCACTGCACGCACTGCTGCCCGGCGATGGGCCCCGCGTAGCTCCACTGAAACTCGTAGCGAGAGCGCGGCGGGAGGCACACGAAGTTGTCGCCCCACGTGTCGGGGTCGGCGGGCTCGACGACCTGCGTGCAGCGCATGCCCGCGATGGGGCCCGCGTTCGACCAGCGCACGCCCGTGCCCCGCGGCGCGCAGAAGTAGTTGTCGCCCCAGGTGTGCGGGTCCGACGGCTCGACGACCTGCGTGCACTCCATGCCGGGGATCGCGCGCGAGCAGCTCCACGCGAAGCCGCCCGAGAACGACTCGCACGAGGCCGCCGCGGGCGGAGGGGTCACCACGGGCGGAGGGGGCGCCATCGCGACGGGCATGCGCAGCGGCGCGCGGCCCGACCAGCAGAGGTAGTTGTCGCCCCAGGTGTGCGGGTCGGCGGGCTCGTTCCACTGCACGCACTGGAGGCCCGGCACCGGGCCCCAGTTGCTCCACGAGAAGACCACCGGCGACGAGGGCGGCACGCAGACGTAGTTGTCGGTCCACGTGTCGGGGTCGGCGGGCTCGACGACGGGCGTGCAGCGCATGCCGTCGATGGGCCCCGCGTGCGACCAGCGCACGCCCAGGTCGCGCGTGGCGCAGAAGTAGTTGTCGCCCCAGGTGTGCCCGTCGGCGGGCTCGTCGATCTGCGTGCAGGCCATGCCGGGAATGGCCCGCGAGCAGCTCCACGCGAAGCCGCCCGAGAACGACTCGCACGACTGCGCCGTCGCCTCGCCCGCCGCGCCGACGAGCGCCATCGCCACCAGCGCCATGAGTACGTGTCTTCGCATCGCATCGCTCCTTCGTGACGCGCTCCATCGGCGCCCCGCGTGGGGAGAGTCTCACCCCGCGTGCCAGCGCGAAACGCCCATGATACGCGGCAGGGAGAGCGATCGTCGCGACGCGGCCGCGCCCCGCGCGTGGCGGCCGCGCCCCGGCGTTGACACCGCGGCGCGCGCGTCGATAGCGTCCGCGCGGTGCCATCGCCGTGGTCCTCCGGCGCCGTGATCGCGCGGCGCTACCGCCTCATCGAACCCGCGCCCGACCGCGGGATCGGGCCCGTGTGGCGCGCGAGCGACCCTCAGCGGCGGGGCAGAGACGTGGCCGTCACGCAGGTGCCCGCGACGTCCGCCGTGCTCGAAGGCGCGTCGTCTCCGCGCGCGCGGGGCGAGCACCCCGACGTGCTCGTGGCGCTCGAGGTCGGCGCGCACGCCGACGGAGGCTACGTGGTGACCGAGTGGCGCGACGGCCCCTCGCTCGACCGCTGGCTCGACCGCTTCGCGCACCGCAGGCCCCCGACGCGCACCGCGTGGCGCTGCTTCGCGAAGCTCTGCTCGCTCGTCGAAGACATCCACCGCGGGCGCGAGGGAGACCGCGTGCACGGGTGGCTCAGCCCCCGCTCGCTGATCGTCACCGACCCGACGCCCGACGTCGCCGACGGCGTCGCCGTCATGGACCTCGGCCTCGCGCGCCTCGGCGTGCGCCCCTCGTGGCGCCGCGACGACGACGTCGAGTGGACCGCGTGGCTCGCGCCCGAGCAGACCGCGTCCGACGGCCTCCCCTCGCCCGCGGCCGACGTGTTCGCGCTCGCGGTGGTGGCGTGCGAGCTGCTCACCGGGCACCCGCTCGCGGTGCCGCACGCGCGCGTGGCGTGGTGGCAGCTCGCGCGCGAGGGCGACCGCGCCGTGCTCGCGCGCCTGCGTCAGCTACGCCCCGAGCTCATGGGGGCGCCCGTCGACCTCGTCGCGCAGGCGCTCTGTGCAGACCCGTCGCGGCGCTTCCCCGACGCGGGGGTGTTTCGAAAGGCGCTGCGCCAGGCGGGCGTGAAGACCGCCGTCGAGCGCGCGGGCACCGCGGTGATCCGACTGCCCCACGCGGCCGACCTCGCGCCCGACGAGCCCGCGCCGCGGCCCTCGCCTCGCTCACCCGTGGCGCAAGCGCCCGCGTGGGAGCACGACGCGCCCGTGACGGTGCCCGAAGAGGTCACGCGCCTCGCCGAGAGCGCCTTTCACGACGCGTTCGCGCCCGACGACACGCCCGCGACCGAGGTCGAGGTGATACGCCCGGCGGGCTCTCGCGACCTCTTCGCGGTCGAGCACACGCTCACGGCGACGCCCGCGCGGCGCGAGGTCGAAGCCGAGTTCGAGGCCGTCACGACGCCGCTGGTGCGCACCGAGGCGCTGCCGGTGATCGCGCCGGTGAGCTTTCCGCCGACGGCGCTCGCGTCGCACTCGCAGACGAGGCCCATGGAGCCGCGCGCCCCGACGCTGCCGCCGCGCGCCCCCACGCCCGCGGGGCCGTCGCAGAGATGGATCATCGCGGTGGCGTTGGTGCTCGCGCTCTCGGTCGCGGCGCTGGTCTACGCGCTCGCGCGGTGATCGTTGGCAAGCGCGTCGCGCGGGCCTTAGCATCCGTGCGGCATGAGCGCCCCGTCGTCGCGAACCCGCCCCGTCGAGGACCGCTACCGCCTCGCGGGCGCGACGCTCGACGGGCGCGTCGCGGTCGAGCGGGCCGTCGCGCGCGGGGGCTTCGGGGTGGTCTACCGCGGCTTTCACCTCGGGCTTCGCGCGCCCGTCGCGGTGAAGGTGCTGCACCTGCCCGACGAGTACTCCGAGGCCGTGAAGGTCGAGTTCCGCCAGCGCTTCGTGCAGGAGGCGCGGCTCGTCTACCAGCTCGCCCACCCCGCGATCGTGCGGCTGCTCGACCACGGCGTGTCGGCCATGCCCACCGGCGAGCTCGTGCCGTGGATGGTGCTCGAGTGGCTCGACGGCGTGACGCTGGGCCACGTGATCCGCGGGCGCCCGCCCGGCGCGCCCTTCACTCCGCGCGAGGCGATGGCCCTCTTGCGCCCGGTGTTCGAAGCGCTCGCGATGGTGCACGCGCGCGGCGTCGCGCACCGTGACATCACGCCCGCGAACATCTTCGTCTGCCCGACGCCCGAGGGCCCCGCGGCGAGGCTCATCGACTTCGGCGTCGCGCGCGTGATGGAGGCCCACGACTCGCCCGGCACCGGCCACACCGCCACGCAGTCGTCGGTCACGGCGTTCTCGAAGGCCTACGCGGCGCCCGAGCAGCTCGGTCACACGCGCACCGGCCCCTGGACCGACGTGCACGCGCTCGCCCTCGTGCTCACCGAGATGCTCACCCGCCGCCCCGCGTACGAGGGCGCCGACGCGGCCGAGCTCCTGGGCGCGGCGGTGTCTCCGTCGCGCCCGACGCCCGCTTCGAAGGGCGTCGACGTGGGCGCGCTCGAGCCCGTGCTCGCCCGCGCGATGGCGCTGCGACCCGCGGAGCGCTTCGCGACCGCCGCGGAGCTGCTCGCCGCCCTCGACGAAGCCCTCGTCGCGCCGCCCCCGAAGCGCCCCCGCAGCGCCGCGGCCACGGCCGCGTGGTGGCTCGGCGGCGCCCTCGTCGTCGGCGCCGTCGCGGGCGTCGCCCTCGCGCGAGGCCACCGCGATTCGCAC
>JBDHVF010000496.1:0-6367 GCA_039809605.1 Polyangiales bacterium
CATGCGCGCGAGCACCTCGAGCCCGTCGCGGCCCCAGCGGTAGTGCGGATACGCGACCATCTCGTCGAGCTGCTTGCGCACCGCGTCGGCGTCGGCGTCGCCGCCGAGCAGCGCGATGGCGTACAACGAGCGCACGGGGCCCGCGGCGGCGCGCAGGACCTCGAGCAGCGGCTTGCGGTCGGCGGGCGCGAGGCGCGCGCACAGCGCCGCCGTCACGGGGCTCGCGCGCGTGGCGCCCCGCGAATCGCCCGCGCGGGCGCCCGAAGCGCCCCCCGCGGGCGACGGGCCCCCCGAGCTGTTCGCGAGCGCTCCGGGGTCCGTGGCGCGCCCGCAACGCGACGCGTCCGCGCTGCGAGTGCCGCCCGCGCACGCCCCGGCGCGATCCTTCGAGGAGTACGGGCGCTGTTGCTGGTGCGGCGGGGCGCTGCCGCACCACCAGTGCGGGGGCTGCGACCTGTGCTGCGCGGCGCGGGCGAAGGTGTCGCGCGCGCTCGACGCCGAGTGAGCGACACGGCGTTTTCTCTTCCCCTTCGTGGCGGGGGCGCTACGGACGGAGCTGCTATGAGCAATGACAACGACACGAGAAACGTGGAGCCGGTGAGCGAGCACGAGTTCCAGCAGGAGCTCATCCTCGCGCTCGGGCGGCAGCCGTGGGCGCGGTGCTGGCGCCAGAACACGGGGCAGGTCACGGTGCGCGACGCGCGCGGGCGAGAGCAGGGCGTGTTCCGCGCGGGCCCGCCGAAGGGCGCCGCGGACGTCTCGGGCATCGTGCGCCCGTGGGGCTTCCGGTTGGAGGTCGAGTGCAAGCGCGCCGACGGGGAGCGCCGCCCCGAGCAGTTCCGTTGGGCCGACATGGTACGTGCGGGCGGCGGCGTGTACGTGCTCGCGCAGGTGATCGAGGGCGAGACCTGCAAGGCCGCCGTCGCGCGCACAGTCGCCGAGGTGCGCGCCGCCGTCGAAGACCGCGTCGAGGCGCTGCGCGCCGAGCTCGTCGTCGAAGCGCTGCGCCTCGAGCGCGGGGAAGCCGAGGTCGCGTGATGGCTCACCCCTACCGCGCGCCCATCGCGGGGCACCCGCGGCTCTGGCTCGTGCGGCTCGACCGCTGTCTGCCGCTGCGCGAGTTCCGCTGGTTCCGTCGTCCCGTCGGGGGCGTGTGGCTCCGTCTGTGGGCGCATCTGTTGCCCGCGGGAGGCGTCGAGTTCTGGCACCACGAGGGCGTCGACGAGCCCGTGTTGATGTCGACGAAGGTGCTCGCGCGCGAGGTGTGGTCGTGACGCCCGCCGAGCTCCGCGCCGCGTGCACGAACGCACTCGCGTTCGCCGCGAAGCACAACACACCGCCGGGCGTTCAACTCATCGTGCCCCGCGAGCCGCGCGGGCGCCGCGTGCGGCTGCTCCCCAGCGTGCTCGCCGAGGTGCTCTGCGTCTCGCTCGGCCCCGACCGCAAGCCGCAGACCGTCGTGTGCGCCGACCCCGCCGCGATCCTCGCGTGGCTCGACCGGGAGGGCGCGTGATGGTCGACGTCTCCGTCGCGAGTTCGATCTATCTGCCTGGACTCCAGCTCCCCGGCCATAAGGACAAGACCTACGACTGGCGCGCGCCCGTGGGGTCGCCCGAGAACACGCGCGGCGTCGCGCCGTCGTGCGTGCGCGTGCCGCTCGAGGACGCGCTCGTCGCGACGTACACGACCGACGCGCACTGCTTCGCGTGGACGGTGCCCGGCATGGACGCCGCGCCGCGGCTCACGAAGGCCGCGCTCGACTGGTTCACGGGCGCGGCGGGCGTCGTGCCCGAGGTCGCGGTGTTCTTCGCCGACGTCGACAACCCCGAGCACGCGCCGTGGTCGGACGCGCTGCGCGAGGACTTCGAGCGACTGTGGGCGGCGTGCGCGCCGCTCCAGTCGGCGGGCGTCTACTTCTCGAAGCGCGGCCTGCGCGTCGTGCAGCCGCTCGCCGCGCCGCTGCCCGTCACCGCTTCGGAGGCGTATCACCGCCGGTGGCTGCGTCAGCTCGAGGCCGCGGGGCTCGCGGTCGATTGGGCGTGTAAGGACTGGACTCGCTACTTCCGCCTCCCCAACGTGCGCCGTGACGGGCTCGCGTACCGCTCGCCGGTGATCCGCCTCGAGCGCATGCGCCCCGTCGAACTCGCGCCGCTGCCGCCCGACGTGGTCGAGAGCGAGCGCCGGCGCGCGCGCACGCGCTCGACGTCGGCCGTCGCGGTGTCCTCGGTCGAGTGGGCGTCGTCGGTGCCGCCGCACTGGAACGGCAAGGTGATGAAGCTCGCCGCCGCGATTCGCGAGACCGAGGGCTCCTGGCACGCGCTCTTTCTCGCGCTCGCCGGCGCGCTCTGCGACGTGGGCGTCACGCCCGAGCTCGTGCCCGCGATCTGCGTCGCCGTCTCGCACGCGACGGGCGCGGACGCGCGCCCCGACGACCGCGAGCGCGGCGCGCGATCGACCGTCGAGAAGTACCTCGCGCGCTCGGCGCACACGGGGCTGCGCGACCTCGTCGACCGCTGGCCCCCCGTCGCCGCCGCGGTGCAGTCGGTGGGCGCGCGCGGCGGCGTGGCGCAACTGTTCCGCGCCGCGTCCGCGGTCGACGACGCGCAGCCCATGCCGCTCGCGCAGGCGACCGCGGCGCTCGAGCAGGTGCTCCGCACCGCGCCCGACGGCGTGACGGTCATTCGAGCCGCATGCGGTCTCGGGAAAGCTCTTTCGCTCGATACCCCTATTCCGACGCCGTCGGGGTGGACAACGATGGGCGACCTTCGGGTCGGCGACACTGTCTTCGACGAACGCGGGCAGGCGTGCAGCGTGACGTTTGCGACGGAGGTGATGCACGGTCGTGAGTGCTTCGACGTCGTCTTCGACGACGGCACGGTGATCGTCGCTGACGCCGAACATCTCTGGCTGACCACGTCGAAGCGCGCACGCGACGCCGCAAACAAGCGAGCCGCTCACGCCCGCAACGGACGCGACCCCGGCGCCGCGCCGAAGCACGTCGCGCGCGTCGTGACCACGACCGAGATTCGCGACACGCTCACCGCGCAAGTGTCGCCGACCCGGACGGAACGTAACCACGCTGTCGCCGTCACGGCCCCGATCCAAACGCCCGAGGCCGCTCTCCCCGTCGATCCGTACGTGCTCGGCGTGTGGCTCGGCGACGGTCACAGCGACGGGTGCCGCGTCACGAGCGCCGACCCGGAGATTATCGAGGAACTCCGTCGCAGCGGCGCATGGGTGGGAGAGGGCCGCCCCGACCCGCGCTCCCGCGCCGTGCTCTACGAGGTGCGGCTCGGCGAACTCGCCAGCCGACGGCAGCGCGACAGACTCGCGACGAGCCTTACATACCGCCTGCGGGCGCTCGGCGTTCTCGGCAACAAGCACGTCCCGACCGGCTATCTCCGCGCGTCCGCCGCACAGCGGCTCTCACTGCTCCAGGGACTCATGGACACCGATGGGTACGTAACGAACGGCGGCACGTGCGAGTTCAGCGTGTGCTCGGAGGCGCTCGCGCGCGGATTCCACGAGCTGTGCCTCTCGCTCGGGTTCCGCGCGACAATGCGCGAGGATGCCGCGGTGCTGCGCGGCGTCGTGTGCGGCACGCGCTACCGCATCGCCTTCACGCCTCACGTCCCGGTGTTCCGACTTCCGCGCAAGCTCGCGCGTCAGTCCGCGACGGAACTCCAGCGCGGACGTACGACGCAGCGATTCATCGTCGACGTGCGCCCGCGCGAGTCTGTGCCCGTGCGGTGCATCACCGTGGACTCGCCGAGTCACCTCTACCTCGCGTCGCGCTCGTTCATCCCGACGCACAACACCACGGCCGCCGAGCGCGTCGCCGTCGAGCGATCGCGAAAGGAGCACGCGACCTTCGACGCGGACCCGTCGCGCGCGCCGCTCGGCTCGAAGACCGCGATCTCCGTCGACAAGCACGAGCTCGCCGCGCAGGTCGTGGCGAACCTCGAAGCGGCCGGCGCGAGCGCGAAACGCTACTTCGGCCCGCTGTCGCTGCGCAGGAGTGACGGCACGTACGAGTGCCGCTTCCGCGAGGCGGCGCTGCCGCTCGTCAACGGCGGTCAGTCGATGGTGCGCGAGCTCTGCGAGGGGCGCGGCCGGGCGCCGTGTCCGCACAAGGACCAGTGCCGCGCGTGGAAGGGGGTCGAGGGCCCCGAGGACGCGCGCATCGCCGTCGGCCCGCACGCGCTCGTGCACCAGCTCGACGCGTTCGCCGGGTCGACGGGACTGCTCGTCATCGACGAGCCGCCCGCGCTGCTCGACGGCGAGACGTTCACGTCGGGCGACCTCGACGCGGCCCGCGCCGCGCTCGCGTCGTTCCGGCCGCGCTACGTCGACGCGATGCTCCCGGCGCTACAGGCGCTCGCCGCGTGGACCCGCGAGGCCGGGCCGCTCGACACGCGCGCGACGCTCGCCGACGTCGTGGCCGCAGCGTGCGACGCGGTCGACCCCGAGGCGCTCATCGACGCGTGCTCCGCGGCGGGAGTCGACCCGAACGCGGGCGACTTCGCCTCGCGCGTCGTCGCGTGCGTCGCGGGCGCGCTGCCCGACACGACGCGCAGCGTCGCGCCGCCGATTCGCTTCGGCGAGCTGCTCCGCGCGCGGTCGTCGGCGCCCTTCGCGACGGTGCTCGGCAAC
This sequence comes from Polyangiales bacterium, assembly GCA_039809605.1. GTDB lineage: Bacteria > Myxococcota_A > Polyangia > Polyangiales > CAISKJ01. The sequence goes on from JBDHVF010000496.1 coordinate 4,654, forward strand.
GCGTCGCGTGTGCTGCTCTCGCTCTACCTCTGCGCGACCGCGGAGACGGCGCCCGTGCTTCGGCTCGACGAGACGGCGCACGACCGCGTGTTGACCGTGACCAAGATGCGTGACGGCTTCGCCGAGGCGCTGCGTCGCCAGGGCGCGTGCGTCGTCACCGACGCCAACGCGGACCTGCACGTCCCGGTGATCGAGCGCGTCGTCGGCTACGAGCCTCGCTACCATCGCTTCGCGGTGCGCGACGGGGCGCCCGTCGCGCGCACGGTGCTTCGCAGCCCGAACGCGAACCGCAAGGGCTGGTTCGCGCACGGCCGGCTCGTGCTCGAGGCCGGGCCCGTCGCGGCCGTCGCCGAGGCGATCGCGTGGGCGCAGGAGGATCGCGACGCGCGGACGCTCGCGATCATCACGTACCAGCCGCTCCGCATCGCGATCGAGGCCGCCGCCTACGGCATCGACGAGCGCCGCGAGCGCGCGTGGAAGGACACCGGGCACACGTCGCGCGAACTCAAGCGCGCCGTCGCGCGGCTCGCGCCCGTCGTGAAGCGCTGGAAGGGGCGGCTGCTCGTCGGCCACTACCAGGCGCTCCGCGGCCTCAACGCGATGAAGGACGCCGACGCGCTCGCGACGCTCGGCGACCCGTGGCCCAATCTCGGCGACGTGCGCCACGCGTCGGCGTTCCTCGGGCTCGAGGATTGGGAGGGGCGGTTCGAGGCCATGACGCGCGCAGAGCTCGAGCAGGCGCACGGACGACTGCGCACGGTGCACCGCTCGAAGCCTGCCCGCGCGCTGCACGTCGGCGCGGTGATGCCCGGCGGCTCGGGCTGGTGCGAGGGGCAGGTCGACGTGCGACTGCCCGAGAACGGCCGCCCGCGCGGCGACGCGATGACCGCGAGCGAGTTCGCGGCGCTGCGCGCGGACCTCGGCGCGACCGTCGCGCAGCTCGCCGAGATGCTCGGCACGACGCGCCAGTCCATCGCTCGGTACGAGTCGGGCGAGCGAGGCGTCTCGCACGCGGTCGCCGTGAAGCTCCGCACGATCGCCGACAGTCGTCGTCAACCCGCCAACGACGTCGACCCGAAGGCATCGCTGCCCGTCACGCAGTGCGGACGAGTGGGGTAACAGACCACGTATGCATACATTTGCTCACAGCACCGAAACCACTACGGAAGTGAGTATTCCGTAGGGGTTCCGGTGACACTCATCCCCTACGTCGCTCATCAATCACGTCGCCTTCGTCGACAGTCGTAGGCGCGTCGCCCACTCGAACACCCCGTTGCCGCCCCGTGGCGGCCCCTAGAACGCCCCCGAATCGCTCCGACGCCCCGACGTACGGAGAACCTCGTTTGCGGGTGCTTGCGGGGCGCTGGCGCGATCCACGGCCGCACCACCGTCCCGCCCCGATTGCCCACCGGCCCGCCCTCTCGAACCCCGGAACCTGTTGCGTAGTCAACGGGCTCGTAGACCGCCGTCAATGCGGTGACTACGAAAGTCGACATGAGCCCCGACGGAATCATCCCCGCCCACGCCACGCCCAGCGCGTCGCGGCAGCGCGAGCGCGCCGCGTCGCGCGCCCGCGCGGCCAACCTCAACCCCCGACCCGCCGACAAGGTCGTCCTCGGGTCCGTGCTCCTCGCCCGCGCCAAGGTGCTCGGGCTGCACGTCGAGCCCTTCATGGTCGCGAACCGCGCCGGCCGTCGGGCAGTTGCGCGTCGCA